>JAFEFD010000506.1 GCA_018240765.1 Pseudomonadota bacterium
AGCATGTGCGCGATCGCCACATCGCCGAGCGGTTGCGCGCGCGTGACGCGCCAGCCAACGCCGACGGCGATCACGGCGGCGGCGGCGAGCGTGAGCCAACCCGCGCCGCCGGCCCAGCGCCGACGCTCACGCCGCTGCTGCGTTGCCTGCGCGAGCAGGATGGATTCGGCCAGGTTGGACGGCACTGGAATCGCCAGCGCGCGACCGAGCGTGGCCTCGAACGCGAGTGCGTCGGCCTGTGCCTGCGCGCAACGTGGACACTCACGCGCGTGCGCGACGAAGTCCGCCACAGTCGACTGCGGATGGATGTTCAGTTCGCGGCGGAATTCAAGACAGTTCATGACAATTGCGCTTCTTTGACGTCTCCCGCGAGCATGCCTTTCAGTTTTTGCCGCGCGCGGAAGACCTGGGTCATCACCGCGGCCGGCGTGATGTTCAATTCCCGCGCGATCTCGTCGCAGGAAAATCCGCCGAGCACCTGCATCAGCAGCGGCTCGCGGTACTTGGCATCCAGCCTGTGCATCGCAGCGCGGATCAGGCCATCCTCGCCGACCGATTCGGGCGTGTACGCATCGCGCTCGTCGGCGATATCCACGTCGTCCACGTCGGCGAATTGCGGCGTCTTGCGTTCGTACAGGCGTGCGTGTTCGCGGCGCAGAATCGTGATCAGCCAGGCCTTGGCCGACGCCGTGTCGCGCAGCGAATCCAGCGAACGCCACGCGCGCAGGAACGTTTCCTGCACCAGGTCGTGCGCCAGCGCATCCTCGTTGCACAGCCAGTAGGCATAGCGGTACAGGTCGCCGGACAGGCTGCGCACGAGCGCGTCGAATTGCCGCTGCTTGCTGCTCACATCCGGTTTAGACCCGACGCTGGCCATGATTCTTTCAGCGAATCTTTTCGAGGATGCCCTCGAGCTCGTCCAGCGAGTGATAGGCGATGACGAGCTTGCCGCGCCCGCCGCGGCCGTGCTGGATGCTGACCTTGGCGGCGAGTTTCTCGGCCAGTTCGCGCTCCAGCGCGACGATGTCGGCGTCGCGCGCCGGAGCCGGCTTCGCCCTGGCTTTTCCCTTCGGCTCGGTCTGCGCGCGACGCGCGGCCTCTTCCAATTCGCGCACGCTCCAGCCGTGTTCGGCGGCCTGTCGCGCGAGCTGCGTCGCCAATTTCGGATCGAGCGTGACCAGTGCGCGCGCGTGCCCCATGTCGATCTTGCGCGCGGCAAGAAGCGCTTTCACCGCTTCGGGCAGCGTGAGCAGGCGCAGCAGGTTCGCAACCGAGGCGCGCGAACGGCCGACCTTGTCCGCCGCCGCCTCCTGCGTGAGCTTGAACTCGGCCATCAGTTGCTTGAGCGACTGCGCCACTTCCAGCGGCGCCAGGTCCTCGCGCTGGATGTTCTCGACCAGCGCGATCAGCGCGGCCTGCTGATCGGTCAGCTCGCGCACCAGCGCCGGTATTTCCGCAAGGCCCGCCTGTTTCGCCGCGCGCCAGCGCCGTTCGCCGCCGATGATCTCGAACTTCTGCGCGCCGACCGCGCGCACCAGGATGGGATCGAGCACGCCGTGTTCGCGGATCGAGGCGACGAGCTCGTCGAGCGATTCTTCGTCGAACGCCTTGCGCGGCTGGTACTTGCCCGCTTGCAGGCTGCCGAGCTTCAACAGGCGGTATTCGCCTTCGGTCTCGCTGCTTTCCGCCTCGGGCATGCCAAGCAGCACATCCAGATCGCGTCCGAGCGCGCTGCGCTTTTTTGCCGCCATTGTTGCTTCCTCAATTTACGTGTGCAGGGCCGACGTGCGGTGCGCCGCCGCCGCGTTCGCGCCGGATCATCTCACCGGCAAGGCCGAGGTAGGCGATCGCGCCGCGCGATTCGCGGTCGTACAGGTTGATCGGCTGGCCGTGGCTCGGCGCTTCGGCCAGGCGGATGTTGCGCGGTATGATGGAGCGCAGCAGCTTGTCGCCGAAGTGCTTGGTCAACTGCGCCGATACGTCGTTGGCGAGATTGTTGCGCACGTCGTACATGGTGCGCAGCAGGCCTTCGATTTCCAGGTGCGGATTCAGGCGCGTGCGCACCGCCTTGATCGTCTCCAGCAAACTGGTCAGCCCTTCCAGCGCGAAGTATTCGCACTGGATCGGAATCAGCACGCTGTGCGCGGCGGTGAAGGCGTTGATCGTGAGCAGATGCAGCGACGGCGGGCAATCGATCAGTATGGTGTGGTAACGATCGCCAAGCTTGGCGATCTGTTCCTTCAGGCGCGATTCGCGCGCCAGCGCATCCATCAGTTTCAGTTCGGCCGCGGTCAGGTCGCGGTTGCCGGGCAGCAGGTCGAAGCCCGCCGGCGTCGGCACGATCGCGCTTTCGATCGGCGCTTCCTCGAGCAACACTTCGCAGCCACCGGGTTTGGCGACGCGCTTGTCGATGCCGGATGCCATCGTCGCATTGCCCTGCGGGTCGAGGTCGATCAGCAGGATCTTGCGCCGCGTCTCGGCTAGCGCGGCGGCGAGATTCACGGCCGTCGTGGTCTTGCCGACGCCGCCCTTCTGGTTGGCGATGGCGATGATGCGCGTCATGCTGCCCGCTCCTGTGTATTCGTGCGCTTGATTATCGCCGCCTGCCGCGCCGCGCCGAGGCCCGGTACGTCCAGCGCCTTCACTTCGGCGACGACGAATCCCGGCGGCACGCCGAGGATTTCGTCCTTCGACAACCGGCCCTTGAGCGCGATCCAGATGCCATCCGGCGCCAACAGGTGACCGCCGAGTTTCAACATCTCGCCGAGCGTGGCGAAGGCGCGCGCGGTGATGCAATCGAACTGGCCACGCGCGTCTTCCACGCGGCACTGCTCCACGCGCACATTGGTCAGCGCGAGCGTGCGCACGGCCTCGTGCAGGAAACGCGCCTTCTTGCCGTTGCTGTCGATCAGCACATGCCGGCGTTCGGGCGCAATAATCGCCAGCGGAATGCCGGGCAAGCCCGCGCCGGTGCCGAGGTCGGCGAGCGAGTCGCCGCGCACCAACTTCGCCACGGCCAGCGAATCGAGCAGGTGGCGCGTGACCATCTCGCCCGGCTCGCGCACGGCGGTAAGGTTGTACGTCGTGTTCCAGCGCGCCAGCAATTCCAGGTAGTCGAGCAGGCGCTCGCAGGCATCCGCGCCGGGCGCCAGGCCCAGTTCGGCGAGCCCCGCCTGCAGGCGGGCGTAAAGGCTGGCGCGGTCGGAAATACTCATAAAAAAGGCCCTGCGCGCATTGCGCAGGGCCCGCAAGTATCCGTGGGGACGGGGTTTAGCGCAACCGCATCAGCCGAACTGGACGCGCGTGACCAGCACGCCGCGCGGGTTCAGTTCGCGATTGAGTTCCGACTTCAGGTGGGCGGCCCGCGCCACGGCATCGGCACTGGACGCGTCTTGCGTGGCCAGCGCCGGCACGCGTGCGCGCAACAGGTCGGCGATGCCGTCGATCACCGCATCGGCGCGCCTGGCGTCCATGACCTGGAAATACACGCGTCCGCGCAGGTTGCCGTCCATTGCGGGCGCGGCGATGTCGACGACGTTGCCAAACAGGCGGATCTTGTGGGTCACGCGCTCGAGCAGCGGCAATACCAGATGCACGCCGGCGCCGACGGTACGCAAGCGTCCGTCGACGCGGCGCAGGGTGTAGGCCTGACCTTCGGGTATGCGACGAAGGCATACCATCAGGGCAAGAGTCAGGCCGCTCAGCAAGGCCAGCAACAGCATCGGGGTATTCATTGTTATATCCTCTTTATCAAGAGGTTATCGTATATTACTCAAAAAAATATGAAGATTGCAAGCCAATCATTTGATCACAACTGAATTACGCGCAATTATTTCGCATCGTCGGTCAACCGTCGCTGAACTGGTTGGCGTTTTGCGCGTGACGGCATCGGCGCCGCGCATCGCCTAAAATGCGTCTTTGCATTTTTGGAGCCAGACATGGCTTTTCCCCAAACCCGGATGCGGCGCATGCGCCGCG
>JAFEFD010000507.1 GCA_018240765.1 Pseudomonadota bacterium
CCGAACGCGGCCGCCGCGGCGAGCGCGGGTTACCGCCCGTGCCTGCGTTGCCGGCCGGAAGCGGCGCCCGGTACGCCGCTCACGCGCGCGCGCAGCGAACTCGTCGCGGCGGCGTTGCGCATGATTGATGCCGGCGCGTTGGACGAAGCATCCGTCGCAAAGCTCGCGCAACGCATCGGCGTTGGCGAACGTCATCTGCGCCGATTGTTTGTCGCGGAACTCGGCGCGGGGCCGCTGGAAATCGCGGCGACGCGGCGGCTGCTGTTCGCAAAGAAATTGCTGACCGAAACGAAATTGCCGGTGACGCGCATCGCGCACGCAGCGGGTTATGCGAGCTTGCGCCGCTTCAATGCTGCATTCCTGGCGGGCTACAAGCGCGCACCGCGTGTGTTACGCCGCGACGAATCCAGCGCGCCTGCATCCGGTAGGCTGACGCTGCGCGTCCCATTCCGCGCGCCCTATGATTTTCCGGCGCTGCTCGCATTCTTCGCGCGCCGCGCGATTCCGGGAATCGAACATGTCGATGCGCACGTCTATACGCGCCACTTCGCGTTCGACGGCAAGGCCGGCACGTTGCGCGTGTCGAAAATGCGCGGTGAAGATGCGCTCGCGCTGGCCGTGGATTTTGCCGACGCTTCGCGCTTGCAGGCGATCTGTGCGCGCGTGCGCCGCCTGTTCGATGTGGACGCGGATATCGCGGCAATCGACGCGCAGCTCGCGCGCGATCCGCGTCTGCGGGCGTTCGTGCGACGGCATCCCGGCCAGCGCCTGCCCGGCGGTTGGGATGGTTTCGAAATCGCGGTGCGTGCGGTACTCGGCCAACAGATCAGTGTTACCGCCGCGCGCACGCTGGCGACTCGACTGCTGGAGCGTTTCGGCGAACCGGCGACACTGCCGGACGGCGAGAAAATCCGCTTGTTCCCTTCGCCACAGACGCTCGCCGATGTCGATCTGACGAAAATCGGATTGCCTCGCACGCGCGCCGCTACGCTGAACACGATCGCTCGCGCGGTGTGCAACGGTCGCGTCGACTTTCGTCCGGAACAATCGCTGGACGGTTTCGTCGCAAGCTGGTGCGAGCTGCCCGGCATCGGCGCGTGGACCGCGCATTACATCGCGATGCGCGCGCTGAGCCATCCGGATGCGTTCCCGGCAGCTGATCTGGTGCTGCGCAAGATGCTCGGTGCCGGCGGCACGCTGTTGTCTGCGCGTGCGGTCGAAGCGCATGCCGAATACTGGCGGCCGTGGCGCGCTTACGCGGTGATGCATTTGTGGCGCAACTCGAACTGAAGGACTCGTACAATGAGCGACGTGTACTACGACTATCTCGATTCCCCGGTAGGGCGCCTGCTGCTCGTGGCAGACGGACAGGGCCTGCGCCATGTCGCGTTCGAAAACGGCCGGCACCCGACGCCGGTCGCCGACGACTGGCAGCGCGGACCCGGCGCGCTGCACGAAGCACGTACGCAACTCAAGGCGTATTTCGCCGGAAAATTGCGCGAGTTCGACCTGCCTCTCGCACCGCAGGGAACGGACTTCCAGCAGCGCGTGTGGCTCGCGCTGCTGCGCATTCCTTACGGCGCGACCGCGAGCTACGGCGACATCGCACGTGCCGTCGGCGAGCCGAATGCCTCGCGCGCGGTCGGCGCGGCGAACGGCCAGAATCCGGTTGCCATCATTATTCCGTGCCATCGCGTCATCGGCACGAACGGCACGCTCACCGGTTACGGCGGCGGTCTGCCGAACAAGAAATTCCTGCTCGATCTGGAACAGAAAAACTCTGCGTTCGCGCTGGCGCCATGATCAACAACCGTTGAGCTGGCCCGCCAGCTCATCCGCCTGCGGCTGCAAAATCGCCTGCTGGTCCTTGAACGCGTTGTGCAGCTTGTGCGTGACGTCGTCGTACTGCTTTTGCAGCCAGCCACAGGTTTGCTCGCGCGAGGCGCGCGCGCATTCGTCCTGCAACGGCGTGTACTGGCCAGCGATCGCATCGCGCGGCGAAGTACTGATCGGAACCTGACGCAACTCCGGCGCGGACACGCCGATGCCGCCGGGACCATACGCTTGCGCAAGACTGTGGCCCGGAAACCCCAGCACGCCGAGCGGCACGTAGCGCACCGGCGGTGAACCGTTGCGGCTGAAATAGGTCGAGCCGTCCTCGGCATTGCGGCAGATCCACAAGGGCGGCAACGGCGCGGGCGGTTTGGCGACAGGCATAGGGGGCGGAATCGCGCCGGGCTCCGGTGGGGGTGCCGCAGTCGTGGTTGGCTGCGCGGGTGCCGGTGGGGCGTCCGGCAACCAGACTTCCACCTGTTTCGTATTTTGCGGACAAGGCCGGTCCTGGAACGCGACGTTGCCTTGCCCGTCAGTGCATTTGTAGACGTCGGTCGCACCGGCCGTTGTAACCAGCGTCGCAAAGGCGAACGAAAATGTGACCAGTCGGGGCATGTCAGCGATTGTACGCTGCGTCGTCGAAGCGGCAGAGGTGATTTGCCGATAGGGACAGGATCGCCGTGCACCCCCAGGGCTGGCTGTGCGCTAGACCCCGAGAGCCGCCATCAGTACGCGCACGGTCATGAAGATCAAAATGACGGAACCAACGGTCCATAACGTCGCGCGGACTTCGTGGATCTGGGCAGTGAAATACGCCGCGAAGTGCAGGAGGCGGGAAACGACATAGCCGTAGAGCAGCCATTGAGCCAGTAACAACGGCGGGCCGGTCAGCACGTAGAGAAAGCCCGCGACGAGGAAGAAGGGCACGTTTTCGAGATCGTTCTGCTGAATGCGCCGGATGCGCTCGACGCGCTCGTCGGGAAGGAGCTGTCTCGGATCAGGCTGCGGGTTCAGTGGTGTCTTCTTCAGGTCCTCCGGCGAGCGCAGGCCCGAACCGGTCTGCATCATGCGCAGGACTGTCAGCCACGACATGGCAACGACCTTGAGGATCATCAACGCGGCCGCAATCGCGTAGGTCGCAAACAACGGGTCGCGGAGACTGAGGTTGGGCACGGCCCTATTCGACCACGCCGCAAAGCCGCTGCGCGGCAAGGTATCGCTCGATGATCGCTTCCTGACGAAACAGCCGCATCGCCCGAAGTTCGTGGAGACTCGTTTGTTGGACGGCGTCCCGGCGTCGTGTCACGTCAAGCGCCATGTCGATCCGCTGCGAGAGGGCGAGATTGGCGGCAAGCAGACGATGGGCCGTGCCGAAATTCGGGTTGCGTTGAATGGCCTTGCGCGCTGCCTCTGTGCCATCCTCGTAACGCTGCAAGGCAAAGTCGGCGGCGGCCATAAAGGTCAGCCACATATACACGAAGCTGTCCGACGGGCTCAGCCTGACGGCAAAATCGAGATTCTCGATCGCGCAATCGAACCGGCCGGCGAAATGGTAGGCGGTGCCCAGCGCGCCCCAGGCCAATGTCGAGCCGGGATTGAGTCGAACCGCATCTTCAGCATGTAGGATAACTTGATCGTATTCGGACGAATTACATGCCAGCGCGATGCTGTAGACCGCCTGGGCGAACGAATGTCCTTCGTCCAGTTCGATCGCCTTGCGCGCATGCCGTAGAGCCTCCGGCAACACTTCCTCGGGAGGCGCCGCGCCCAGCGGGGCGGCGAGGATCAACGACCACGAGAGCGCGCAGAGAGTGGCCACGTCGGCGCTCTCGTGCCGAAGCGATTGCTGAAGCAGCGAAATAGCCGTGGGAATTTCTTCCCTCGTCGCGGCCCACATGTGCGGTAGCGCTCGCAGATATAGATCGTAGGCCGTAGGCTCGTCTGGCGACTTGCGCCGCACCCGCTCCACCTCGGCAATTTGCAGCGCGGGAAGCATGACGGCAGCGACGGTTCGACTCAGATCGTCCTGGATGTCGAATATGTCGTTGAGATTGCGGTCGTAGCGCTCGCTCCACACCTGTGTGCTGTTTTCGCAGTGTGTCAGCTCCGCGGTCACACGAATGCGCTTGTTGGCCTTGCGTATGCTGCCGGACAGCACGTACTGCACGCCGAGGACTCGGGCGATCTCCGTCACGGCGTCGGTATTGCCCTTGAACGCGAAAGTCGAGCTGCGTGGCGCCGTCCGCAGCTCATGGAAGCGCGACAGAGCCGTGATGATGTCTTCTGTCACTCCGTCAGCGAAGTAATCCTGCTTGCAATCGCCGCTCAAATTCTGGAACGGCAGGACGCCGACGTACGGTTTTCGCGCCAACGTTTCGCTCCGGCTGGTGGCCATGGCGTCGCCAGAGCGACGCAACGGCCGAAGCGGGACAACGATGCTGGTACGCCTGTGTGCGGAAGCCTCGGCGCCCGGCGACTCGGCCCGTGAGGTTCGGACCACGCTCGATGACGTGAGGCGATAGCCGACGCGCGCGATGGTCTCGATCTGGAAGCTGCTGCCGCCGAAAGCATCCGCCAGTTCGCGCAGCCGAGAGATCGTGCGGTGAATTGCGTTGTCGCCGACAACCGTTCCGTTCCAACAGGTGGCGATCAGCTCGTCGCGGGTCACAACCGCGCCGTCGGCGTGTGCAAGTGAGACCAGAACCTGCATGACGCGGGGTTCGATCGTCTCGCTGCGGTCGCCGCGAATTACTTGCCGCGTCGCGGGTTCGATGTCCAGCGAACCGAGACGAAACGACGACACCTGGCCGAGCTTGATCTGGCGCGGCTGCGCTGAACGTTCGAAGGTCACGGCTCCTCCCGCCCGAAGCCATTCGACGGCGAGGATATCACCATTCATCAGCAATCCATCAGGCGCGTGGTGTTCAACCTGACGGGCACCGCATTCCACGATTGCCGAAACAAAGGGAGGCCACCATGCACATTCGTCGCCGCAACGTCCCGCACGTCCTGGCTACCGCCATTGCCATGGCAATCGCCGGCACCGCGCACGCCAACACCTATACGGCCAGTACCGAAGCCGAATTGATTCAGGCGGTCAACAACGCGAACACAAACGCCGGCACGGACACGATTTCGGTCACTGCTGACATCACCCTGACCGCGGCGCTGCCGACGATCACCGAGGCCCTCACGATCCAGGGTAGTGGCGGTCAACACACGATACAGCGCGACAACACCGGTACGAATGCCTGTTCGCCGACCGCGACGAATGCGTTTCGCCTGATCGATGCGAGCGCCGATCTGACCTTGAACGATTTGACGCTCTCAGGCGGCTGCAATCTGGTCGATCAGGGCGGCGCGGTGCGGGTGACTGGTGCAAACCTGACTCTGGCGCGCAGCACGATCAGCGGCAACAAGATTTTTTATCCGGATACGGCCAACCCTTGTTACGGCCAGTGCATTGGCGGCGGTGTGGCGGTCCTGTATGGCAATGCCGACATCAGCGATAGCGTGCTCAGTGGTAACCAAGCAGCGCAGGGTTATGCGACAACCGGTGGCGGCGTCGGGTTGTATCACGGCGATCTCTCGATCTCGCATTCCACAATTTCCGGCAATCTCGCGAACAGCGTAGGTGGCGGTGGAGGAATTTATGCAACGGGTGTTTATCCGAATGGTCCGGCTGGCACGGTGACGATCATCGATTCCACCATCTCCAACAACGCCGGTGGCTACGGCGGCGGCATCACCTTGGCGATCGATGCCGTCACCATTACCGATAGCCGCATCACCGGTAATCAGTCCAATGGCGCGGCGAATCCACGCGGTGGCGGCGTCCTGGTGCAGAACGTCCACAACAGTGCCACGTTCCGTGTCGAACGCACATTGGTCAGCGGCAACGCGATCAGCGGCGACCAAGGCTTTGGCGGAGGGATTTGCGTGGTTGGCGGGACATTCGAGCTGTATGACAGCGCGGTGGTGAACAACACCGTGATCGGCAGCACCAAGGCGCGCGCGGGGGGCGTCATGCTCGAGAACGCCACGGCAACAATCGGCAACAGCACGCTTTCCGGCAATTCCATCAATGGACCAACCAGCGGTGGCGGCGCGATCATGCTCGATGGCGACGATGATGTGGTGACTGCCTCGCTCGATTTGCGCAACAGCACGGTTTCCGGCAACGCCAGCAACAACACCGGCGGCGGCCTCTACATAAAGCGCGACACGCCAACGGCAATGGCGCCGACCGCCATGATCGAAAGCTCGATCGTCGCCGGCAATCAGGGCGCGGATGGTCTCGATGCAATCGGAACGGAAGCGAGTACGCCTGCCGCCATGGCCACGGATCACAGCCTGCTCCAGGGCAGCGCGAGCGTCGGCACGGGAACTCTGTCGCTCGACGCGACGACGTTGTCGTTGTGGGACCAGGATCCGCTGTTGCTGCCGCTCGCCTACAACGGCGGCACGACACCGACGCACGCACTGGCGCCGAACAGTCCGGCCATCGACCGCGGCACGAATTCGCAAAGTCTGGCGAACGATGAGCGCGGCGCCCCGTATGCACGCGTGGTGGGCATCGCGGCGGACATCGGTGCCTACGAACTGGATACGGATCGCGTCTTCGCAAACGGCTTCGAGTAATCGCAGCATGCGGGCTCGGCGCGACTGCCGAGTCCGCATCGTTTCAATGCAACGTCTTGTAGACTTCCGGATCGAACGCATCCACGGCGACGACTTCGTTGCGCGCGGCGTCGGCTTCCTGGATCAGGTCGTACTCGGCCTGGGTGATGACGCCGGCCTTCAGGCCCATCTCATCGAGCATGTAACCGGGTGCGCGGTCGAGCGTGCCGGCGCGCACGGCGTCGCGCAGTTTCGTTTCCACCGGAATCGCGCGCACGGCCTTGTCGAGCGCGGCTTCCAGTGCGCCAAGGCCGACTTCGTTCGGCGGCGGCACGAAAATATCTTGCGTCAGATTGATGCGTGCCTCGCGGTCTTCGAGGATGTCGCGGGCGACGCGTGCGCCGAGTTTGTCCGACGGCGGACGGAAGCGCGCGCCGAGCGGGAAGATCACCCACGACAGCCACCACGCGGCCACCCGCATCGGCAGGTTTTCGAGCACGCCGAGCAGCGCTTCCTGGATGCGATACAGGCAGTGCTCGACGCTCCAGCGCACGAGGTTGTAGTTCGCCGTGGTCTTGGCTTCGTCGTGATAGCGCTTGAGTGACGCGGAAGCCAGATACAGATACGCGAGCGCATCGGCGAGGCGTCCGGAAATTTTTTCGCGGCGCTTGAGCGTGCCGCCGAGCGTGCCCATCGCCACATCCGAGAGCAGCTCGAACGCGGCGGAAAAACGCGACAGGTGCTGGTAGTAGCGCGCGGTGTCCTCGGTGCGTGGCGCCGCCGCGAGACGGCTGCCGGTCCAGGCCAGCAGTTTCGCGCGCGTCGCGTTGCGAAACAAAAGATTGACGTGGCCAAAGATCGCCTTGTCGAATTGTTTCAGGTCATTGTTCGCGATCGAATTGATTTCGAATTGCACGAATGGATGGCAACGGATCGCGCCCTGACCGTAGATGATCATCGAGCGCGTGAGGATGTTCGCGCCTTCCACGGTGATGCCGATTGGCACCGCGTCCCAGGTGCGCGCGAGTGGATTGCGCGGACCTTTCTGGATCGCCGCGCCGGCGCGGATGTCCATCGCGTCGGTGACGACTTCGCGCATGCCTTCGGTCAGGTACGCTTTCGCAATCGCGGAGAGCACCGCCGGTTTCTCGCCGGCATCGAGCGCGCCGCAGGTGAGCGTGCGCGTCGCGGTCATCATGTAGGTCTTGCCGGCGATGCGCGCGAGCGGCTCCTCGATGCCCTCGAAGCGGCCGATCGGCGTATCGAACTGCTCGCGCACCGTCGCATACGCGCCGCTGATGCGCGTCATCATCTGCGCCGCGCCGACCGACAGCGCGGGCAGCGAGATCGAACGCCCGGCGGCGAGGCTTTCCATCAGCATGCGCCAGCCGTGGCCGATGCCTTCGCGTCCGCCGATGATGCAATCCAGCGGCGCGAATACGTCGCGGCCGACGATCGGCCCGTTCATGAACGGCACGCCCATCGGATCGTGACGCTGGCCGATTTCGATGCCGTCCAGATCGTGCGCGATCAGGGCGCAGGTGATGCCGAGATCCTCCTTGTCGCCGAGCAGGTGATCCGGATCCTGGATGCGGAACGCGAGGCCGATCAGGCTAGCGACAGGCGCCAGCGTGATGTAGCGCTTCTTCCAGTTCAGGCGCAGGCCGAGCACTTCCTTGCCGTCGACGATGCGCTTTTCGACGACACCGGTGGATTGCGTGGCGGCCGCGTCGGAGCCGGCTTCGGGCCCGGTCAGGCCGAAGCAGGGCACGTCCTCGCCGCGCGCCAGACGCGGCAGGTAATACTTTTTCTGTTCCTCGGTACCGTAGTGCAGCAGCAGCTCGCCGGGGCCGAGCGAGTTCGGCACCATCACCGTGACTGCGGCCGTGACCGAGCGCGAAGATATCTTTGTGACCACGCGTGAATGCGCGATCGCGGAAAAACCCAGTCCGCCGTATTCCTTCGGGATGATCATGCCGAAGAAGCGGTTCGTTTTCAGGAACGCCCAGATGCTGGCGGACAGATCGCGTTGCTGATTGATCTGCCAGTCGTCGAGCTTGGCGCACAGCTCCTGCACCGGGCCGTCCATGAACGCCTGTTCCTCGGCGGTCAATTTCTGCGGGGCAAAGTCGAGCAGCTTGTGCCAGTGCGGCAAGCCGGAGAACAGCTCGCCGTCCCACCACACGGTGCCGGCGTCGAGCGCAATACGTTCGGTTTCGCCCAGGCGCGGCAACACCGGCGCCATCAGTTTCATGGCGAAGCGCGACACCAGCAGGCGCCGCAGCGGCGGCAGGCCGAAGATCAAGGCCAACACGATCAACGCGATCGTGGTGATCTCGAACAACAGCGGCGAAGCGACGCCGCAGATGCGCCAGCCGATCAGCCAGATCGCGGCGGCACCGGTCCATGCATAGAAGCCGTAGCCGAGGAACAACAGCGTGCTGAGCAGGACCAGCGCGAGGACGAGCGTGAGGATCATGGGCGCACCGCAATTAAGCCGATCAAGCCCCTATCATCCGCCGCGAACGCGGAAAAGCAAAGTTATTGGGAGTTGCGCAGGTCCGCGTTGTTGAAGTTGAACTGCAGGTACAGCACGTTCGCGTTGCCGGAAGCGTCGAAGCGGACGCGGCATTCGATGGATTGCTTGTCTTCGCTGGGCAGGCCCTTGTCCATGACGATCGTGGATGTGAGCAGCACGGTGTCGGCGGATTCCGCCTTGGCATGCGCGGCCAGATCTTTCAGGTCCAGCGCGAAGCTGCGGCCGCTCATGCGCTTGCCGATTTCCGCGTTGCATGCGCTCGCCGCGGTGTCGTTGCGGCTGGGGCTGCACGCGCCCAGCGCCAGAACGCCGACGAGCAGGAAAACAATTCGTGTGCGCATCTTGCCCTCCCGAGCGCAATGCCGTCGATGACGGTGCAAGCATGGTATTCCCGGCGCGTGAACGCAAGCATTGACGCGGATCAGCCGCCGTCCAGCGACGCTCGTGCCGCCATGGAAATCGCCGGCAACCAGCGCGCATACATCGCGGCAGAGGGGTGCAGGCCATCCGCAGCGAGCATGTCGGTTGCGTTGCCACGAGTGCGGGAGATCGCCGTGATGTCCACGTAACGGGCGTGCAAGGCCGTGGAAACGTTCGCGGCCACTGCATTGAACGCGTCGATTTCGCGGGCGATTTGCGCTACGTCGCGCCCGCTTTCGACGCCGAAGCGCGTCACTCCCCAGTCGGGTATGGACACGACGACGACATGCTGCGGCTTGCCGCCAGCCAGCGCGATCGCGTGTTCGAGCAGCGCGCGGAATTCGACCCGGTAATTTTCCAGATCGCGGCCGCGGTACTGGTTGTTGACGCCAATCAGCAGTGTGACCAGATCGTATGGTGGATGAAACGTGTGTACATCCATCGTGGCGGATAATTCGTCCGTGGTCCAGCCGGTGCGCGCGACGATTTCAGGCTCCGCGATCGCGATACTTTGTGCGCGCAGCATGGCGGCGAGTTGATGCGGCCAGTTTTCGTTCGGCGCCACGCCCTCGCCGATGGTGTAGGAATCGCCGAGCGCCAGGAATCGGGGTGGCGCGTTCGTCACACCAGCGGTCAGCGCGACACTGGCGGCAAGACTAAGCCACATTGCGTTGCTGCATGGCTGCCATGCGTGCGAGGCAACGCTCGATGCGTGCGAACACTTCGCGCAGTTGGGCCGGCGACGGCAGCAGCGTGGCGCGGAAATGGTTCGGCTCGACGATGTTGAAACCGCGGCCCGGTACGATCAGCACGTTCTCGGACTCGAGCAGTTGCAGCGCAAACGAGTGATCGTCGAACTCCGGGAATGTCCCGTCGCGCACGGATGGGAACGCATACAGCGCGCCCTGTGGCGCGACTATTTCCAGAAATTTGCTTTGTGCACAATGTTCAACAACTGCGCGACGCGCTTCGTACAGGCGCCCGCCCGGCGCGGTCAGCGCGGATATCGTGTCCGGCCCGTTCAATGCAGGCGCGATAGCCCATTGGCCGGGCACGTTCGCGCACAGGCGCAGGCTCGAAAGCAGGTCGAGCGCGTGATGAATTTCGGTCAGCGAATCGCGCGCGCCGGACAGGCCGACCCAACCCACACGCCAGCCGCAGGCGCGATGCACTTTGGAAAGACCGCCGAACGTCAGCGTGGGCACATCAAAGGCCAGCGGCGCGAGCGGTACGCAACGCGCCCCATCGTAAAGAATCTCGTCGTAGATTTCGTCGCTGAGCAATACCAGTCTATGCCGCTGCGCTATCCGCACCAGTGCGACGAGCAGTTCTTGCGGATACACGGCACCGGTCGGGTTGTTCGGATTGATCACCACGAGGGCGCGCGTGCGCGGCGTGACCAACGCTTCGATTTCATCCGGATCAGGAAGGTGCCCGCGGGCCGCAGGGCACGGGTAATAGCGCGCATTGCCGCCATTGAGCGCGACCGCGGCGCTCCACAGCGGGTAGTCGGGACTCGGCAACAGCACTTCGTCGCCGGCATCGAGCAGGGCGCGCAAGCTCATGTCGATGAGCTCGCTCACGCCATTGCCGATGAACACGTTTGCCGCGGATGCGCTGGGTGCGCCGCGTGCCAGTTCGCGCGCGGCGATCGCTTCGCGCGCGGACAGCAAGCCTTGCTGCGGGCAATAGGCTTCGCTGTCGCCAACGTGTTCGGCGACGGCGCGACGCAGGTGCTCGGGTGCGGCGAAACCGAAGCGCCCCGGGTTGCCGATGTTCAGGTGCATGATCTCGCGCCCGGCGGCTTCGAGTTCGCGCGCGCGCCGCGACAACTCGCCGCGGATGTCGTAACGGACCTGGGCCAGACGCGGATTCGCGCGGACCGGCGGATGGGGCAGTGGCACGGACATGATCGGGCACGGTAAATGTTGTGGCGCAGCATGCTAACGCAATCGCCCATGATTTCAAGGAATACGCGCGGCGCAAGGTAAAATGCCGGCATGCCATCGACCGAAGAACTCGCCCGTCTCACTGCCATCGGCTGGCGTGGCGACGGCGTGGACGTAGCGCCAGGCCAGCGCCTGGCTCGGGTCATCGCCCAGCATCGCAACGGTTATCGCGTGCACGATGGCGTCAACGAATTCGCGGCGCAACCGGCGCCGCGCTTCCTGCGCCGCGATGTCGATCCGGTGCAGCGACCCGCGGTTGGTGATTTCGTCGTGCTCACCGCTGCGACGACACCGACGATCGAAGAAATCCTGCCGCGGCGCAGCCTGCTCGAGCGCGCCGCCGCCGGCGAGCGCCATCGCCGCCAGGTCATCGCCGCAAACATCGACACCGTGTTCGTGCTGATGGGACTGGATGGTGACTTCAATCCGCGCCGCATCGAGCGCTATCTCTTGCTGATCGAAGGCAGCGGCGCGCGCGCCGTGGTCGTGCTGACGAAACTCGACAAAGTGGAAAATGCGGCATCGGCGGCGATGCGCGAAGAATTGCGCGTGGCGACACCGAATGTCGAAACGCATGCCATCAACGCCAAGGACGGCGCCAGTATCGCGCCGCTGTTGAAATACTTGCAGCGCGGCGACACCGCGGTGCTGGTGGGATCTTCCGGCGCCGGCAAGTCGACGCTGACGAACACCCTGCTCGGCGTCGAGCGCCACGCCACCGCCGCCGTGCGCGGCCACGACAGCCGCGGCCGCCACACCACCACGCATCGCGCGTTGGTACAATTGCCCAGCGGCGGCTGCATGATCGACACACCGGGCATGCGCGAGATCAAGTTCACCGGCGACGAGGACCTGGGCGTCGCGAATTTTGCGGACATCGAAACGCTGGCGCTGGACTGCCGCTTCGGCGATTGCGGCCACGGCAACGAACCCGGTTGCGCGGTGCGCGCCGCGCTGGAATCCGGAGAACTCGATTTGGCGCGTTGGCAGGCCTGGCTGAAACTTCGCGACGAACTCGCCGCCGCCGGCGACGCGCTCGAAGCGCAACTCAAGCGCAAGGGTGCCGCGCGCGTGGCGAACAAGGCGCTGGGCAAGCGCCTGGCGGAGAAATATGGGCGGCGTTGAAGATTGCTGTTGCTCAGGGATATGAATCGGAAATCAATCACGGACATGCTGACTTCGAATAGAAACCCGACCAAGCCCGCGTCTGATGGCGCGCGCCTCGAGGGACTGGCGCCTTTCGCTGCGAATCGTGTGCATGCCGCCATGCAGGCTTTGCGTGCCAAACAGGCGCCCGCTGCCGAGCGCGATCTGCGCACGGCGCTGGCAGAGGCGCCCGCGCATCCGGAAGTCCAGCGCCTGCTCGCAATCGCCTTGCGCATGCAGGACAAGAATGCCGAGGCGCTGGCGTTGCTGCGGCAGGCTGCCGCGAATTGGCCCGACGATGTCATGATCCAGAACGG
>JAFEFD010000508.1 GCA_018240765.1 Pseudomonadota bacterium
CCGGTCAGGAAAACCGTACCGACATTCGTGGTCAGCTCCCCCTGCTCAAGCGTGATGGTGCTGCACGTCAGCTTGCTCATGTCGATGATGGCCGGGCTGGTCGCATTCAGCAGCGCATAGCGCAAGGTGCCGGTCTTGGTCACGGGATCGCCGATATTCGCATCGGCGCAACTGGTTACCGTCCAGGTTTCCAGCGCCAGCGCCGATACCGGCGCGAGCACGGCGAACAGTGAAGCGATCGAAGCGGCGAGCCGTTTGGCTCGCAGTTGCGGTGTTGAAGAAATGGTTCGCATACCGGTTTCCTTTATGGACAGCCGTCGAAGCCGGCGTTAAAGACGATGTCGGTTTTTTGCACTTCGTAGGCGCCGATGTCGGGATAACCCGTCGGGCTCTCGCGCAGGAAGCCTGCGCCACGCTGATCGTTGCCCGCAAAACTGGAAAAGCCGTTATCGATCGCCGGGCTGTGGCTCAGCAAGGCGTGGGTAAACGTCGGCCCGCCGTTGTCGCGCAACGGTCCGAGCAACGGACAAACGTGCTTGGTGCCGTTGGGCAGGCTGGCTGAAGAATGCAGTACGAGATTGTTCGAACCGGTCACACTGACCGGACCTTGCGCCGTGCTGATGCCGAAGTCGTAACCGACGCCCGGTGTGCCGTAGGTGTTGTTGGACATGATCGTGCTGGACATGATTACCGGCACGGTCTTCCCGGAACCGACGCTGACCCCCTTCACGACCAGACCCGCGGCATACACCGTGCTGCCATAGGTGGCGGCTGCAGCGGTGTTGAAGGCCAGCGTGGAATTGTAGAAATAGACGTTGGACGTGTTGGAAATCGCTCCGCCGCCGATCACGCCGTAAGGCGCCGCGTTGCCGGAAATCGTGCTGTCGACGAACATCGCTTGATACCCGCCGTTGACGAAGAACCCGCCGATACCTTTGCCCGCGACATTGTCCGAAATGGTGGAATAACGGATATTGACGCCACCATGCGCATACAGGCCACCGCCCACGCCGATCGGACTCGTCGCGGTCGGACCTGTCGCGTAATTGCCGCTGATCGTGCTCTGGAAGGCGTAGATGCTGCCGCCCACGGCGATTCCGCCGCCAAAGGCAACGCTGGCGCCATTGCCCGTTGTAATCCCCACCGCCTGATTGCCGGAAACGATCGAGCCGCGCAGTTTCAGGTCGTGCACGACGGCAATGCCGCCGCCCTCTACGTAGTTGGCGCCGCGCACATGCGCGCTGCAATCGCTCACGCGCACGTTCGTCAGCGACACATTTTCCTTCGAGTAGATGCAGCCGCCTGCGACACTCGCGGTATCGCTATAGACAAACCCGTTGCGCAAACCGAGATTGGAAACGGTCAGCGTTCCATTTGTCGAAACCCCGTCGCCAATGTGTTCGAACGAACGCAAGACCTGGATCGGCGCCGCCAGGTCGGATGCGACAGTCAGCTTGTCCATGCCCGGTCCATCGATCGTCAGCGAGTTCTGCTTGACGATGATGCTGCCCGTTTCCAGGGTGATCGTACTCGTGCTGCAGCTAGGATCCACCGGCGGCGTGAGCAAGCCGGTCATGTCGACCGTACCACCCTCCGGCGCGTTGAGCACTGCCTGACGCAGACTGCCAACACCGGTGTCCTTGCAGTTGGTGACCGTGACCACGGCATATGCCGGCAATACCGCAAACACTGTGCATGCCGCAGCAACGCCCGCGGCAATGCGCGTCAATCGACCAGGGGAGGATTTCTTCAAGACGTGCATGGATTTTTGTCCTACCGGTTCAATCGCTCTTACCGGTTTGAAACGCAATCCGGCACGTTTTGGGACATACGGCAAACGCAATTCCCGCCATGCTAGAGTCGCGCCGCGGAGGGGCAATGGCAGACCCGATTCCACTGACAAGCTGGCTGCGGGCGGCGGCGACGGGGGACGCGCAGGCCGGCAATCGTGCTTACGCCTTGGTGTACGACGAATTGCGCGCGCTCGCGGCGCGGCAGTTGGGCCGGGCCGGCGCGCAAGCCACTTTGACGCCAACGGCCCTGGTCAACGAGGCGTTCCTCAAACTGTCCGGCGGATCGTTGGCATCGCTGAACGATCGCCGCCACTTTTTCAATCTCGCCGCGCGTGCGATGCGCCAAACCGTGATCGATTACGCGCGCGAGCGCCTCGCGCAAAAGCGCGGCGGCGATCTGGTGCGCACGCAGCTCGACGACGAGATGGCGGACAATGCCTGGGACGCCACGCAGACGCTCGCGACCGAACAGGCTTTGACTGCACTCGAACGGCAGGACGCAGAACTCGCCGAAACCTTCGGCTGGCGAGTGTTCGCAGGCCTGAGCGCGCAGCAAATCGCCGAATTGCGTGGTGTAACCATGCGCACGGTGAACCGCGATCTAGCAATGGCACGAAAGTACCTGACCCTCGCGTTGGGAGATAACTCATGAGCCAGGCGCAAGAGCCATTGTTCAGCGCCGAACAATGGCACAAGTTGCGTGCATCCATAGACCGGGTCGACGCGCTTCCCGCCAATGCGCGCGAGGTCGAACTCGAACGCATCGCGGCCGCCGATCCGGAACTCGCGCGCGCCATGCGCGATTTCGCCGATGCGGATGCGGTGCCGGATGAATTGCCGCCGCTCGCGCCCGCTATTGCCGCGGCAAACGCCATGCCCGCGCAAGTCGGATCATTCCATTTGCTGCGCGAGATCGGCGTCGGCGGCATGGGCGTGGTCTATCTCGCCGAACGCCAGGGTCCCGACTTCACCCAGCGCGTGGCCCTGAAACTGCTCGATGGCGGAGCCTCGCGCATGGCGCGGCTGGCAGCGCGCGAGCGCAATATCCTCGCGGCGCTGGCGCACCCGAACATCACCGCGTTCGTCGATGCCGGAATGGAAAATGGCCGCGCCTGGCTGGCAATGGAATATGTCGACGGAGAACCCTTGCTCGTACATTGCGCGCGCCTGGCGCTGGACACACGCGAACGCGTGCGCCTGTTCGACCAGGTCTGCGCCGCGGTGGCGCACGCGCATGCGCAGCTTGTCGTCCATCGCGACCTGAAACCGTCCAACGTACTGGTCAACCGCGACGGTAGTGTCAAACTGCTGGATTTCGGCATCGCCCTGGTGCTCGATCCCGGCGATGCCAAAACCCCGGCCACGCAGGTGTTCACGCCCGAATACGCCGCGCCCGAGCAATTGCGCGGCGAACGTGTAACCACGGCGACGGATGTCTATGCGCTCGGCTTGCTGCTGTACGAACTGCTATGCGGCAGGCGCCTGCCGACGCTGGGGCACGACAACGAATGGACCACCGCCGAACTGGCGCGTTTTTCAACCACCCAAGACAATGGCGATCGCAGTCAGGCAACGGATGCGAAGACTCCAGTACGCGCGCTGCGCGGAGATCTTGGCCGCATCGTCGCGCATACATTGGCGTCGGAACCCACGTGTCGCTACCAGACCGTGACTTCGTTGCGGGAAGACTTGCAACGTTGGCTCGATCACCGGCCGCTCGGCATTGGCCGGCCGGGTCTGACCTACGCCGCGACCCGATTCGTGCGCCGTCACCGTGCCGCCGTCGCCGTCGCCGCAATCGCGGTACTCGGCTTGATTGCCACGAGCGTCGTCGCCCTGTGGCAGGCACACGAGGCGCGACTGATGGCCGCACGCGCGGATCATGCGCGCTCATTTCTCAATGCTCTGTTCCTCAATGCGGATCCTTACAACGCCAAGCACGGCGCCGAAACCATGGCCGGCTTTCTGCGCGATGCCGGACAGCGAATCGACACCGAATTTGCCGATGCGCCCGAAATGGCGATCCTGCTGCGCAGCACGATCGCCAGCGCGTTGCTCCGGCTCGATCAACCCAAACCCGCACATGCGCTGTATCTGCGCAATCTCGACCAGACCCGTGCGCTGTATGGCGCGCAAGCGCCACAGGTCGGCGAGACTTTGTCCGATCTGGCGCGATCTTCGGAAGACAGCGGCGATATCGATGCCGCGCGCACGGAATACGAGCAAGCTTATGCGCTGTTGCGCGACGCCGGTGAAGAATATGCACGCGGCCGCGTCAGCGTCATGACCGGGCTATCTGCCATGGCCTTCCGACGCAGCGATTATGCGCAAGCGCAACGTTGGGACGAGCAAGTGCTGCGCGAGCGGCAGGCGCATGAAGGACCGCAAAGCCCGGACATCGCCATGGACCTGATGAACCTGTCCAACCTCGCCATGTATCGGGATCATTTCGCCGAAAGCGAAACGCTGGCGCTGCAAGCACACACTATGCTGGCGCAGGTACTCGGCGCGGACCATCCGCGAATGATCTACGTCGACAACGCACTGGGCGTGGCGCAGCTTTACATGGGCAAGTGCGCGGCGGCAGTCGCAACACTCCAGCACTCGGTCGCCGTCGCGCGCCGGAATCTTCCGCCCGGTGCGCATATGTTGGGCTCGAACCTGGCCAATCTGGGGCGCGCGCAGGCCTGCGCCGGCGACGACACTGCAGCGATGGCCTCCTTGCGTGAAGGCCTGTCGATTTTCACCGCTGCACACGATCCCGCCACGGGTACCGTGGAATTGCGTCTGGGCCTGGTCGAACTGCATGCGCGCAGCAACGATGCGCTGCGAATGCTCGATGCGAGCCGCACCGACCTTGCCGCCGCCGCGGCGCATCAAGCCGGTTCCAACGTGAACGCGTTGTGGGCAGAGGCCGCCGATGGCGATGCCAGGGCGATAGCCGGCGACGTGCCTTCCGGCGAGCGCCTCGCGCGCGATGCGCGCGACAAGCTATTGGCCGGCAAGAACGCCGGCGATTCCACGCTCGCGGAAATCGACACGCTGCTTGCCGATGTCCTCGATCGCAAACCCGCTCCCGCCGAGGCACGTACGCTGCGCCAGGAAGCCTTGTCGGTTTTCACGCGGGTGTATGGCGCCGACCATCCGAAAACGCGTGCGCTGGCCGCGCAACTGAGTACCGCGACCGCGGGGTGATGTCGCGATCGACGGATCAGGCCGCGAACGCCACCGCGTACACCGGCGGCAGACGCGCGTCAAGCATGCTCCAGCGGTCGCCTTGATCCTCGCTGATCCACACGCCGCCGGTCGACGAACCGAAGGCGAGGCATTCGCCGCTGCCGTCGATCGCGAGCGCATGGCGCAGGACGAGATCATAGGCATCGTGCTGCGGAAGGCCGTTGCGCAGCACGTCGAAACTCCTGCCGCCGTCGCGCGTGCGCGCGACCACCACCTTGCCGTCGACCGGAATGCGGCGCTCGTCCTTGGTCGCAGGCACGAACCAGGCCGTATCAGCATCGCGCGGATGCACCGCAACGGCGAAACCGAATACCGACGGCGGCACGTTTTCGATTTCCTGCCAGTCGCCGCCGCTGTTGCGAAACACGCCGTTGTGATGCTGCGCCCAGAAAACATCCGGCTGACCGGGGCACTGCACCATGTGGTGCACGTCCTGCACGTTCGGCTCGTAGGCGCGATCCGGTGGCATGTAGGCCGCGCGCATGCCCTGCGCGCATTGCTCCCAGGTCGCGCCGTCGTCATTGCTGCCCCACACGCCGCCGGTGGAAATCGCGACTCGGATCATGCGCGCATCATTCGGATCCACGCAGATGCTGTGGATGCCGGGTTGGTCGAAACCGCCGCCGAACCATTGCTTGCGTTCGGGCATCTCCCACAGTGAGCGCACCATCTGCCAGCTCGCGCCGCAATCGTCGGAGCGGAACAGTCCGCCCGGGATCGTACCGGCCCACAGGCGCCCGGTTTGACCCGCGCCGCCGGCTTCCAGCGACCAGATCAGACGCAGCGTTGCCGCCGCCGGCGGCTTGCCGTCGCCGGTAATCACCTGATCGCCTTCGGCATAGGTCGGCACGGCGCATTCGCTCCACGTCGCACCGCGATCAATCGAGCGTTGCAGCTTGTTGCCGAAGTGGCCGAGATCCAGCACTGCGTACCAGGCGCCATCGCGCGGATCGACCGATGTCAGCGCGATGTTGTCACCGGGAAAGGCATGACGTGCGATGCTCCATACGTCCTTGCGGCGTTCGAGCACGAACAATCCCTTGCGCGTCGAGACCAGGATCGTGCCGGACATTTCAGCCTCCCGAGAGAGCCTGCATCACGTAGATTTCGGATCGTTCACTCAAGGCCTGGTTCGGTCGGCGCTTGTCGGCGACCGCGGTGCCGTCGACGAATACGGCGACGTGATGGCGCACGCCGCCGTGTTCGTCCAGTACATAACCGCGCAGATTCGGATAGCGCGCGAACACGGCATCAAGCGCTTCGTCGAGGCGCGCGCCGGGAACGTCCAGCGCAATTTCGCGCGATGGGCGGCCGGCCGATGCCGGCAGCCAGCGCGACAGCGCCGACGCGAGCACGACGCGGGCCATCGCGCTTGCGCCGTCAGCCGCGTGCGGCCTTCTTGGCGTGCTTCTCGGCGCGTTTTTCCTTCAGCGACTTTTCCGGTTTTTTCTTGGCGTCTTTCTTCTGGTTCAGACCTTTGCTCATGGCGCTCTCCTGTTGCGGGTTGATGCTGCAGGAATGTTAGCACCGGGCTACCGCCTCGGCGCAAGCGGCCCGGCTTCATGGTAAGTTGAATCGGACCCGGATATCTGTCAAATCGCGCTGTACAGGCTTGGGCACCACGACACGCTCCACGCACGAGGAACCACTGATGGCCGACTACCGCAAAACCGCGCAAGCACTGGCCAAGCTCACGCCGCTGCAATACCGCGTGACCCAGGATTCCGCCACCGAGCGCCCGTTCGACAACGCGTTCAACGAGCACCGCGAACCGGGTCTGTACGTCGATATCGTGTCGGGCGAACCGCTGTTCACCTCGCTCGACAAGTTCGACAGCCATTGCGGCTGGCCAAGTTTCAGCAGGCCAGCGGATGCAGCGAACGTGATCGAAAGGCACGACGCCAGCCACGGCATGCTCCGCACCGAAGTGCGCTCGCGCCACGGCGACAGCCATCTCGGCCACGTGTTCGACGACGGTCCGCGCGACCGCGGCGGCTTGCGCTACTGCATCAATTCGGCGTCGCTGCGCTTTATCGCACTTGCCGATCTGGAGAAAGAAGGCTACGGCGAATATCGCCGGTTGTTCGAGAGCGGCGCAAATCCAGCCTGATCCTGGCACAACGCGTAGATTAGGCGCGATACTACCCCGACCGCCATCATCGAGAATGCACATGCAAACCCCCGCCTATGCCGCCCAGGCCGCCGACAAGCCACTCGCCTTCCACGCCATTCCGCGCCGCGCGCCCGGTCCCCGCGACGTCGCGATCGACATTTCACACTGCGGCGTGTGTCACTCCGACCTGCACACCGCGCGAGGTGAATGGCCCGGCACGCTGTATCCGTGCGTCCCCGGTCACGAGATCGTCGGCGTGGTTACGGCGGTCGGAAAGGACGTGAAGAAATTCAGGGTCGGCGACCGCGTCGGCGTGGGTTGTCTCGTCGGCAGTTGCGGACATTGTTCCGCATGCGATGAAGGCCTGGAAAATTATTGCGAGAACGGTTTTGTCGGTACCTACAATGGCGCCGCCACAGCCGCCGAAGGTGGCCATACCTTTGGTGGCTATTCCACGCACATCGTCGTCGACGAAGGCTTCGTGCTTGCGATCCGCCACAAAGGCAATCTCGCCGCCGTCGCGCCGCTGCTGTGCGCCGGCATTACGACTTATTCGCCGCTGCGCCACTGGAAGGCTGGTCCGGGCAAGACCGTCGGCATCGTCGGACTCGGCGGCCTCGGCCACATGGGCGTGAAGCTCGCGCACGCGATGGGCGCGCGCGTGGCGCTGTTCACCACTTCGCCCGGCAAGGAGGCCGACGCGAAACGCCTCGGCGCGGATGACGTGGTGATCTCGAAAGACGCCAAGCAGATGGCCAAGCAGGCCAACCGCTTCGACCTGATCGTCAATACCGTGGCGGCACCGCACAATCTGGACGCTTTCCTGACCCTGCTCAAGCGCGACGGCACGATGTGCCTGGTCGGCGCGCCTGCCACGCCGCATCCGTCGACACAGGTGTTCAACCTCATCTTCAAGCGCCGCGCGATTGCGGGATCCCTGATCGGCGGCATTCCCGAAACCCAGGAGATGCTCGACTTCTGCGCCGAGCGCGGCATCGTCAGCGACATCGAGACGATCGCGATGCGCGACATCAACACCGCCTACGAACGCATGCTCAAGAGCGACGTGAAGTATCGCTTCGTGATCGACATGCAGACATTGAAGGACGAGGCCAAGGCCGCCTGATCCTTACACGCGATAAAAGTCCTGCATCGGATAGCGGCGCGCATACAACGCGAATACGAACGCCGTGAGCAAGGCGAAGCCCGCGAAGAAGAACATCAGGAATGCGGTTTCGTGCAGACCCGACGCGGTTACCCACCCGGTAACCGTGTCGTTGCGGATACCGGCATCGGCCAGCAGCACCCACAGGTTGCCGTAGGTGACGGACAACATCCAGAAACTCATGATCGCGCCCTTCATCGAGCGCGGCGCCTGACTGTAGGCGAATTCCAGTCCGGTGGCCGAAACCAGCACTTCGCCCAGGGTCAGGAACGCATACGGCACGATCTGCCAGGCGATCGAAACCGCCCCGCCGCCGTCGATGGCCAGTTGCAAGAGTCCGGCGACGATCCATGCCACGCCCGCCAGCGCAATGCCGGTGCCCATGCGCCGCAACGCGGTCGGTTCGACGCCGAAGCGGCGCAGCAGCGGAAACGCGACGAGGTTGTTGAACGGGATGATCAGCATCACCAGCATCGGATTGAGCGCCTGCATCTGCGCCTCGTGGAACCACGCGGGCTTGGTCATGAGCGCGCCCTGCAAGACCCAGGTCGACGCCTTCTGGTCGAACAGCGACCAGAACGGCGTGACCAGCGCGAACACGATCAGCACGCGCAACACCACGCGCACGCCGTCCACGGCTTCATCCGGATGCGCGCCGCGCGCACGCTCGAGCTGCAGCGACGTGCCGATGCCGCCGAACGCGATCAGTGCGCCGAGCGACAGGCACACGCCGATCACGAATCCGAATTGTGGAATCCAGGCAAGGCAGCCCAGCGCCGCGACCACACCGACAATCGCGACCACCAATCCCGGTCGCGCCTGTCCCGACGCGCGCGCGAGCAGTGCCGTGTGCGCCACGCGCAGCAGCGAATGCGGATTCGGTGGCGTCGGCGGCACGTTGACGTAGCGCTTGCGTCCCATCCAGAACACCAGCAAGGCGACCGCCATCAACGCACCGGGAATCCCGAACGCGATCGCCGGGCCGAAGCCGCGCAAAAAGATCGGCATCAGCAAGGACGCGAAAAACGATCCGAAGTTGATGATCCAGTAGAACGCGTCGTAAACGACTTTCGCGCGGTGCTTGTTGCTGGAATCGAACTGGTCGCCGACGAAGGCCGATACCAGCGGCTTGATGCCGCCGGATCCCAGTGCGATCAGGAACAGGCCGGTGTAGAAACCGGCGCGGTTGTCGACGAACAACGCAAGGCAGGCGAAGCCGGCGACGTAAACCATCGACAGCCACAGGATCGTCGGATACTTGCCGGCGAAGCGGTCGGCGATCCAGCCGCCGAGCAGCGGAAAGAAATACACGCCGATGACGAAGGTGTGGAAGACGTCCTTGGCCGCGCCACCGCGATCCGCGAGCGGCAGGAACAGTAACAAGGTCGATACCAGGAACGGCGTCAGGATGTTGCGCATGCCGTAGAAACCGAAGCGCTCGCAGCCTTCGGTAGCAATGATGTAGGGAATCTGGCGCGGCAGCGGCGCGTCGGCGGTTTGCGTCATCGTGGCGGGTTCCGCGGAAGCAGAATGTCGAAGGTAACCGCTGCGGCGCCGGGAAGCCAGCCGGAGTACCTACCTCATGAACCAGCCGATAGCCGCCTCAGCCCGGGATTTCCGGCTCGACCAGCGTCGCCAGCTGCGCCAGCGATTCCTGCCAGCCGAGATAGCACATCTCGACCGGAATCATTTCCGGGATTCCGGACTGCACGATGCTGATTTCGGTTCCGCACAGGACCGGCTTCAGCGACACGGTCGTCTCCATCTCGCCGGGCATGTTCGGATCGTCGAACACATCCGAGTAACGGATGCGTTCATGCGGCACCAGCTCGCGATATGTTCCGCCGAAAGCGTGGCCGTTGCCCGTGCCGAAATTGGTGAACGACATTTTGAACGTTCCGCCAACCCGCGCATCCATGTGACGCACCGTACAGGTGAATCCGTAAGGCGGAAGCCACTTGGCCATTGCGCCGGCATCGAGGAAGGCGCGATACACGCGCTCGGGTTTCGCGCGCAGCACGCGATGCAGTCGAACGGTGCCTGACGACATGATGGGTTCTCCTTTCGCTGGAAATGTTCACTGACCCCGTTTTCCTCTCACACCATCGGCAACTTCAGTCCCTTTTCCTTCGCGCACGTGATCGCGATGTCGTAGCCCGCGTCGGCATGGCGCATTACGCCGGTGCCGGGATCGTTCCACAGCACGCGCGCGATGCGGGCGTCGGCTTCCTTGCTGCCATCGCAGACGATGACGACGCCGGCGTGCTGCGAGTAGCCCATGCCGACACCGCCGCCGTGATGGAAACTCACCCACGTCGCGCCGCTGGCGGTATTGAGCAAGGCATTCAGCAGCGGCCAGTCGGAAACGGCATCGCTGCCATCGCGCATGGCTTCGGTTTCGCGGTTCGGGGACGCAACTGAACCCGAATCCAGATGATCGCGGCCAATGGCGATCGGGCCTTTCACCTCGCCCTTGCGCACCATTTCGTTGAACGCGAGGCCGAGCTTGTCGCGCAATCCCAATCCGACCCAGCAGATGCGCGACGGCAAGCCCTGGAAATTGATGCGTTTTTCCGCCATGTCGATCCAGTTGTGCAGGTGCGGATCGTCGGGAATCAGTTCCTTCACCTTCGCGTCGGTCTTCAAAATGTCCTCGGGATCGCCCGACAGCGCGACCC
This sequence comes from Pseudomonadota bacterium, assembly GCA_018240765.1. GTDB lineage: Bacteria > Pseudomonadota > Gammaproteobacteria > Xanthomonadales > Rhodanobacteraceae > Rudaea. The sequence goes on from JAFEFD010000508.1 coordinate 10,987, forward strand.
AGCGGAACGGACCGATGCCGCGGCAGAACAGCGGACGCACATAAGCCGGAACGAATCCGGGGAAATCGAAGGCGTTCTTGCAGCCTTCGTCGAAAGCCATCTGGCGGATATTGTTGCCGTAGTCGAACGTCGGCACGCCCATCTTCTGGAACGCGAGCATCGCTTCCACATGCACGCGCATGGATTTTTTCGCGGCGTCGCGCGTGGCATTGGGATCAGACTTGCGGCGCTCAAACCACTGCTCGACTGTCCAGCCGGCGGGCAGATAGCCGTTCACCGGATCGTGCGCGGATGTCTGGTCCGTCACCGCGTCGGGTCGCACGCCGCGACGAACCAGCTCGGGCAGGATTTCCGCCGCGTTGCCGAGCAGTGCGATGGATTTGGCCTCGCCCGCCTTCGTATACTTTTCAATGCGCACCAGCGCGTCGTCGAGATCGCGCGCCTGCTCATCGACATAGCGCGTCTTGATCCGAAAATCGATGCGCGACTGCTGGCATTCGATGTTGAGCGAACACGCGCCGGCCAGCGAAGCCGCGAGCGGCTGCGCGCCGCCCATGCCGCCGAGACCCGCCGTGAGTATCCATTTGCCGCGCAGAATGCCGCCGTAACTTTGCCGTCCCATCTCGACGAAGGTTTCGTAGGTGCCCTGCACGATGCCCTGCGAGCCGATGTATATCCACGAGCCGGCCGTCATCTGGCCGTACATCATCAGGCCTTTTTTATCGAGTTCGTGGAAGTGTTCCCATGTCGCCCAGTGCGGCACGAGGTTGGAGTTGGCGATCAGCACGCGCGGTGCGTCGGCATGCGTCTTGAACACGCCGACCGGCTTGCCGGATTGCACCAGCAAGGTTTCGTCCGGATTCAATTCGCGCAGCGATTTCAGGATTGCGTCGAAGCATTCCCAGTTGCGCGCGGCACGGCCGATGCCGCCGTAGACGACGAGTTCCGCCGGATTTTCCGCAACCTCGGGATCGAGGTTGTGCTGGATCATGCGGTAGGCGGCTTCGATCAGCCAGTTCTTGCAGATGATTTGCGTGCCACGCGGCGGATGAATGACGCGCGTGGTGTCGATGCGGGTGGCGGCGTTCATGGCCTGTCTCGGACTGCGAAACGCCGATTATAAGCGCTACAAATCCCGCGCCACCCGAATCCCCACGCGCGCGCTGCGCGTGGTCGATGGCGCCGACAGGCGATACGCCGATCGCACCTGGTCTGGCGCACTACCCCACGAACCGCCACGGATCACATGCTCGGCGCAGCCGGGGTTCATCCACGCGCTGCTGTCGACCGGCGCGCGCATGTAGTTGTCATGCCAGCAGTCGGCGACCCAGACCGAAACGTTGCCATCGATGTCGACAAGGCCGAATGCATTCGGCGGAAACTTGCCGATCGGCGCCGGACCCCAATAGCCATCCTCATAACGCCGGAAGGCCTTGGCCCAGCTGCGCTTGAGCTTGGGCGAGCGGTCGCCGTCACCGGTGATGTTCTCGATCTCACGTGGCGGATTGCCGTCGCCCCACGGATAGCGCGTGGTCGAACCGGCGCGCAGCGCGTATTCGTATTCGGCTTCACTCGGCAGACGATAGTGCTTGCCGGTGCGTGCCGACAACCACTGGGTGTAGGCAACCGCATCGTTCCAGGACACATTGATGACCGGCAGGTTGTCCGCCGCGGTGGACCCGAGGTAATCGTCGCGCCAGGTGACGCCATGGCGCTCGATCATGCGGCCCGAGGCCTCGTCGTAGACGCTGGCCGCGTCGGCCTTTTCGGCGTCCGTCACATAGTCCGAATCTTCGACGAACACGCGGAACTCACCGACGCTGACGTCATCGCGACCGAGTGCGAAACCGGAGTCTATCTTCACCAGTCGCTGCGGTTGCTCGCTCGGCCGCGCGTCACGCTCATCCGGCGCGGCTCCCATCATGAAACTGCCAGTCGGAATCACCACCAGCGGCGGCGCATCGCCGTGGCGATCGCGGAACTTGTCGGTGATGACCTGGCCGGGGCTGTAGCTCGCGTACAGGCGCGCGTTGCGCAGGCGCTCGTTGAAGGCGTCGATGCCGGACAAGTCGGGACTTAGCGCCAAGGCCTTCTTCGCCAGCGTTTCCGCCAGATCCGCATTGCCCGCGTCCAGCGCGGAATTGGCCTGCGTCAACGTGTTCTTGGCGCGGTCGCGCCGGATGCCCTCGATGCGCGAACGCGTGTCGAGCAATTCCTGCGAACCGGGGCTGACCGTGGACGCATCGGCAAGGATCTTGTCGGCGCCATTGAAATCATCCTGCGCCGCCGCCGCCAGGGCAAGATCGAGAAATCCCTGCTGCACCTGGACCAGACCCAGCGCAGCCAGCTTGTTGCCCGGGTCGAGCTTGAGCACCTGCCGATACACCGCCAGTGCGTTGCCGCCCGAAGGCGTCGTGGCATGACCCTGCTGCAACAAGTCCGCCGCGCGCGTGAGCAAGGGCATGACCTGGCGCAGCGTTTTCAGGCGCGACTGCAATTCGGATACGTCTTCCTCGGTCGCGGGGACCTGCGCCAATTCGCCGATCAGGCGCGCCGAATCGCGCTCATCGCCACGATCGAGCGCATCACCGGCCTGCTGCAAAAGGGATTTGTGGATTTTTTCCAATCCACCGCGCGCGGCGGCGTTGTCCTTGTCCGCGGCCAGCACCTGCTGGTAGAAAGCCAGCGCGCTGGCGTCTTTCGGCGAGGTCAGATGGCCATCGTCGAAGGCCTTCGTCGCTTTCTTCAGCAGCGCCGCGATCGCCTTGGTCGGTGGCGCGGCGGGCGCTACGGGTGCCGCCGGTTCGGTCGTGGCCTGTGGCGGCTTCGCCCCCGTCTTGCCAGCTGTCTTCGCGGACGACGTCAACGACATGGATGGAACCGTCGCCGGTTCCGCCGGCGGCACAGGCGCGGCAGGCATGGCGGGATGGCCGGGGTAGAATCGGTAGATCAGCGCGAAGGCGAGCAAGGCAATGCCGGCGGCGCCACCGTAAATGGCTTGCTTGCTGACGACTTCTGTACCGGGCATTGCGGAATGTGCGAAGGTGTGATGACGATGGCGCACCTTAGGCCATATCGCGCATTTTCCGCAACAAGGAATGAATCGTGTTTGACTGGATAGACAGCGAATCCGCACTCAGCGCATGGATTCCCGCCGCAGCGGCGCCGACCGTCATCGGCCTGGACACCGAATTCATGCGCACCGACACGTTCTATGCCAGGCTCGCCCTGGTGCAGGCGAAAATCGGCGAGCGCATCGGCGTCATTGATGCGCCGGCATTGCATGAGCACGCGGCGCTTGCCGCGTGCCTCGCGGATCCGCGCACGACGTGCGTGATGCACAGCGCCAGCGAAGACCTCGAAGCGCTTTCCACGATACTGCCAGATGGCCCGGCCAACCTGTTCGATACCCAGATCGCCGCGGCAATGTGCGGACTCGGACCGGGACTGAGCTACCAGAAGCTTGTCGCCGCCCTGCTCGGCGTGGACCTGCCCAAGGGCGAAACGCGCTCGGATTGGCTCAGGCGCCCGCTCACGCCCGCGCAACTCGAATACGCCGCGCAGGATGTGGAACATCTGGCCCAGGTCCACACTATGCTCGCGCAGAAACTCGATGCGCTCGGCCGCGGCGAGTGGCTGGCGGAAGACAGCCGGCGCCTTGTGGAAAAAGTCTGCCGCGCCGAACCCGACCCGCAGCCGCAACGCGCATTTCCACGCGCATCCGAGTGGCCGCACGAGTCGCAGGCAATGCTCAGGCGCATCCTGTTGTGGCGTGAGGCAAAAGCGCGCGCGCTCGACAAACCGCGTTCCTGGATTCTCGACGATGCGCGCATACTCGATCTTGCCGCGCGCCGGCCGGTCGACGGCGCGGAATTGTTCGAACGTTGCAGGGGCCTGCGTGCAATGCGCGGCCCGCAGCGCGAAGAACTGCTGGAAATCCTGCATGTGCCGTCGAGCGTGCAGGAACTCGACTGCGCTCCGATTCCGCCACCGCTATCCGGCGTGCAGCGGCGCAAGGTATCCGACCTGCGCGATGCCGTTGCCGCAATCGCGCAGTCGCTCGATATTCCCGACGGCCTGCTCTGCCCGCGCCGGCACCTGGAAGCGCTGGTCGCCGACGGCATTTGGCCATCCGCGCTGGAAGGCTGGCGAAAGCCACTACTGCACGATGCCTTGATGGCTGGCCTTGCGCGCGGCGCTTGACAGATACCGGCCGCATCGGTTCCACTTGCTGAATGCAACGGCACTTCGCCACTTCCATGATGACGACCACTACCACGATGACGTGGGGGCGGTCGGCCGTGCGCGGATAAAGCAACAATATCCCCGGCCCCGCACCGAAGATGGATGCGGGGCAAACCCACGCATTCTTCGACAGCGCGGAGCCCCGAACCGGAGGTTCCATGAACGCTCTCGCAAA
>JAFEFD010000509.1 GCA_018240765.1 Pseudomonadota bacterium
GTCGCATGCTCCCGGTCGAACTCTCGCACGCACCTTCGCAGGACGCTGACGCAGCAACGGCATGCGGCCTGGCGCGGCGCAAGGTATCCATTCGCCAAAACGGTACGGCGCAGCACGGCGAGGACTGGCTGGTCGAAGAAGCGCCGGTTGAGATTCGCTACAACGGTGCAGCTTGTGCGGTGATGATGGCAACGCCGTCGGATCTGGAAGATTTCGCCTTCGGCTTCGCCTTGAGCGAAGGCCATGTCGCGCGCGCCGGTGACATCCGCAGCGTGTCGGTCAGCGAACGATTGGAAGGCTACACCGTGGATATCGGCGCAACCGTGATCGCGCAACCGGAATTCGCGCGTGCGCTTCCCGGGCGCAGCGGCTGCGGACTGTGCGGCAGTCGCCAGCTCGAAGAGGTATTGCGACCGCCGCCGCGTATGCCGGACGGTCCGACGCTTGGTCATGACGCGCTCGAACGCGCGTTGACGGCGCTGACACAACGCCAGCCGCTCAACGCGGGCACCGGCGCGGCGCATGCCGCTGCCTGGGCATCCCCCGCAGGCGACATCACGCATGTGCGTGAGGACGTAGGTCGCCACAATGCGTTGGACAAACTGCTCGGCGCGTTGAGCCGTGACGGCGCCAACCTGCGTGCCGGATTCGTGCTCGTCACCAGTCGCGCCAGTTACGAGTTGGTGGTCAAGGCCGCGCGCCTGCGCATCGGCCTGCTTGCGGCGATTTCCGCGCCGACCGCGCTCGGCGTGGAACTGGCCCGCGCCAGCAACTTGACCCTGGTCGGATTCGCGCGCCCCGGGCGGCATGTCGTGTACAGCCACCCGCAACGCTTGCCCGGCGCGTCCACTTGAGGCGCACCCGGTATACTTGCGGCGACTCCCGCTGATTCGGAATTCATCATGCGACTGCGTCAGATCACGATGCTCCTGGCGCTCTGCGCCGCTCTTGCGGGCTGCGGCAACAAAGGCCCGCTCGTCCTTCCCGACAAGGCCCCACAAACGCAGCCATCGCAACCGGCGACAACACCCGCGCAGCCGCAGGATTCCGGCAAACAGTGAAGTTGCGTTTCACCAAGATGCACGGCATCGGCAACGATTTCGTGATCGTGGATTGCCGCAAGCAGCCATTCGCACTCAATGGTGCGCAGATCGAGCGCGTCGGCGATCGCCACTTCGGCGTCGGCTTCGATCAATTGCTGACCATCGAACCATCGCGCGATCCGGATTGTGCTTTCGCCTATGGCATCTGGAACACGGACGGTACCAAGGCCGGCCAGTGCGGCAACGGCGTGCGCTGCGTCGCGGCGTGGTTGCAGCGTGCTGGCGCGCTCGGTGTTGGCACGGCGCGCCTGCAAAGCCCGTCCGGGCCGGTCGCGGTGGAACTGCTCGATGATGGCGACGTGCGCGTGGACATGGGCGTGCCGCGTTTCGCACCACAGGATATTCCACTGGATTTGCCCGCCGCCGATCCGTATCGCCTGCGCATCGGCGATGCGTCAATCGAATTCGGCGCGGTGTCGATGGGCAATCCGCATGCCATGATCGAAGTTGATGACGTTGCTGCCGCGCCGCTGGCAAGCCTTGGGGCGGCATTGTCCACAAATCCACAATTTCCGAGGGGCTGCAATGTCGGGTTCGCGCAGGTGCAGGACCGCGCGCACATTCGCCTGCGCGTGTGGGAACGCGGTGCCGGCGCGACGCTTGCCTGCGGCACGGGCGCCTGCGCGGCGGTTGCGATCCTGCGCCGGCGTGGCAAACTCGACGCCAAAGTCGACGTGCAACTGCCGGGCGGAGCCTTGCAAATCCAGTGGGACGGCGAGGGCGCGCCGGCTTGGATGCGCGGCCCGGCGCAATTCGTGTTCGAGGGAGAGATTCAAACATGAGCGATTCGACGGTCAAGGACGGACTCAACCCCACCGATGTGGCGAGTTTCCTGCGCCGGCACCCGGAATTCCTGAGCGAATATCCCGACATTGCGCTGACTTTGGCGATGCCGCGCGATCAGGGCGCGTCGACCTCGCTGGCGCATTACCAGCTTGACGTGCTGCGCGAGCAGAAGCGCGAATTGAACCGACGCCTGCACGAATTGATCGGCAACGCGCAGGACAATGAGCAGCTCATGATTCGCACGCATACGTTGGCGATGGCGTTGCTGCGTGAACGCACGCTCGGCGACAGCGTGCGCCGTGTCGTCGCCGTCTTGACCGAGGATTTCAATACCGAAAAGGTGCGCCTCGTGCTGTTCCGCGCGGCGAGCGACGACCTCCCCGCCGCAGACTGGCTGCTGCTCGCGCCGGGCGGCGCAGCCGAGTTGCCCGCGTTCGCGGAATTCCTGAAACACGGCGAACCGCTGTGCGGGCGCCTGCAACCGGAAAAACTCGATTATCTTTTCGGCGAACAAAAGGATCAGGTGCTGTCGTCGGTGCTGGTTACGGTCGGCAACGTCGGCATGCTCGCCGTCGGCAGCAGCGATGCGCACCGCTTCCATCCGGGCATGGGCACGGTGTTCCTGAAATTGATCGCCGAAACCATCGCCGCAGCGATCGCGCGGTATTCCTGATTGCAATGAGCGACGCACCGCTCGCGCAGGACATCGAGCGCTTCGCCGCCTACCTGCGCAATGAGCGACGCTACTCGTCGGCGACGCTTTCCAATTACACGCGTTCGCTGCGCCAGTTGCGCGAATTCATTGAAGCGCAAAACGTGATCCGATGGCGCGACGTGCGTGGCGAGCAGATCCAGGCTTTCATCGCCAGGATGCATCGCGCGGGACTTTCACCCGGCAGCTTGCGCGACATGTTGTCGGCATATCGCAGTTTTTACCGCTGGCTCGCGCGCGAAGGCGAGGCGACGTCGAATCCGGCCATCGGCGTGCGTTCGCCCAAGGCACCGCGCAAACTGCCGCAGGTGCTGGACGTGGATGAAGTCGGCGCTTTGCTCGATTTTCCCACCGACGACCCGGAAAGCCTGCGCGATCGCGCGTTGTTTGAACTGCTGTACTCATCCGGCCTGCGTGTGTCGGAACTGACGTCCGTGCACTGGCGCGATCTGGACATGGCGCAAGGACTGATCCGCGTCACCGGCAAGGGCAGCAAAACGAGAATCGTACCGGTTGGCGGCAAGGCCATCGCCGCGCTGCAGGCGCTGCGCGAACACGATCACCCCGGCGCCGACGATCCGCTGGTGCGCGGTCGCCTCGGCAAACCACTCACGCCCGCTGGCGTGCGTGCGCGCCTGAAGCGCCGCGCCAAGGATCAGGGCGTGTGGAAGCGTGTGTATCCGCATCTGCTGCGGCATTCGTGCGCCAGCCACGTGCTCGAATCCTCCGGCGACCTGCGCGCCGTGCAGGAACTGCTCGGCCACGCCGACATCGGCACCACGCAGATCTACACGCACCTGGACTTTCAGCACCTGGCGAAGGTTTACGATGCGGCGCACCCAAGGGCACGGCGAAAGAAATAATAGGAACAGCGTAGCGCGACCGATGCGTTCGCAGCGAAGCACTTCGAAGCCGAGGCGGCATCAGGCCGGCGGCGGGGCGTCATTTGCGAAAACGTCCTCGCCGTCCCACCAGCGTTCTTCGGCGGAAAGATCGGTAAGGGCGAGCAGAACGCTGGCAATCATTTCGTGGGTCTGGTTTGGCAGCTTTTGGCGTGCATAGGCTTTCCGGGTAGCTTTGATGATCGCTTCGGATTTGAAAGCCATCTCCGGATCGCTCGGAACGGATTCGCCCATCTGTTTGCAGCGCTCCACGTCGAGCGAAACCATCTTGCGGCAGGCCATGGGGCGCGATTCGTAGATGGAACACGCGGCGTCAACCAGAAATGGACAGAAATTGCGCTTGTGCGTCTCGGTTACGCCTCGATGTGCTTCCACATGTTCCGCCAGCGCGGCGACAAGGAACTCGCGGTCCGGCCGGTCGCGCAGCACGCGCGCAATACGAAACGCTTCCTGGGGCAGGACTTGAACTTCGAGGCGGCAACAGATCGTGCAGCCTTTCTTGCAGTCGAAGCGTACGCCCCTGTTTTCGACCTGTTCCTTGACCCGATCGATTTCCTGCTGTGCGCGCTGAGCCAAGCGCACCGCGAAGACGTGATTGCGGTTCTCGCGCAACAATCGCGCGGTGTCTTTCTCGATCCGCGTCTCCAGCTCCGATACTTCGGTTTGCAATCTTCCCATCGCGAACGGCTCCAGACGCCGCCGCGGAGTCTGCCCGGCCCTTTCAGGCTTGGCAAGCCGCGTCTCACTTGGAAAGCGGAAAACAAACCCCACATTGGCTCACTTCCATCCGGATGCCTATTCCATGTCCGACTCCTTTCACGCCACCACCATCGTTTGCGTGCGCCGCGACGGCAAAGTCGTCATCGGTGGCGACGGCCAGGTCACGCTCGGCAACATCGTCGCGAAGGCGAATGCGCGCAAGCTGCGCCGGCTCGGCAAGGACGGCGCGGTGATCGCCGGCTTTGCCGGCGCCACGGCGGATGCGTTCACCCTGTTCGAGTTGTTCGAGGCCAAGCTCGACAAGCACGGCAACAACCTCACGCGCGCCGCGGTGGAGCTCGCCAAGGAATGGCGTACCGACCGGCGCCTCGGCCGGCTCGAAGCGATGCTCGCCGTGGCCGACAAGGAAGCGAGCTTGCTGATTTCCGGCAACGGCGACGTGCTCGAACCCGAGAATGGCTTGATCGCGATTGGCTCCGGCGGGCCGTACGCGCAGGCAGCGGCGAAGGCGCTGCTGGAAAACTCGAACCTGTCGGCGCGCGAAGTGGTCGAAAAGGCGCTGAAGATCGCCGGCGATATCTGCATCTACACGAACCACAACATCACGATCGAAGAACTTTGATGTCCGAATTGACTCCCCGCGAAATCGTCACCCAACTCGACCGTTACATCATTGGCCAGAACGCGGCCAAGCGCGCCGTCGCGATCGCCCTGCGCAACCGCTGGCGGCGCATGCAGCTCGATCCCGCGCTGCGCAACGAAGTGACGCCGAAGAACATCCTCATGATCGGCCCGACCGGCGTGGGCAAGACCGAAATCGCGCGACGCCTAGCCGCGCTCGCGAACGCACCGTTCATCAAGGTCGAGGCGACCAAGTTCACTGAAGTCGGCTATGTCGGCAAGGATGTCGAGCAGATCGTGCGCGATTTGGCCGATGCCGCAGTGAAGATGGCGCGCGAGCAGGCCAAGGCGCAGGTGCGTGAGCAGGCGCAGGATCGCGCCGAGGAACGTATCCTCGACGCGCTGATTCCGAAACGGCAGCTGCACGGCTTCATGGGCGAACCGCAGCAGCCGGACACCGGCGATTCGGAAACGCGCCAGAAACTGCGCAAGCAGTTGCGCGAAGGTGCGCTGGACGAGCGTGAAATCGAAATCGAAACCGCCGTGAACGTGGGCGTGGAAATCATGGCGCCGCCGGGCATGGAGGAAATGACGCAACAATTGCGCGGAATGTTTTCTTCGATCGCCGGCAACAAGACGCAGCAGCGCAAACTGCCGATCAAGGCCGCGCGTCCGCTGCTGATCGACGAGGAGGCGTCGCGCCTGGTCAACGACGAGGAACTCAAGGCGCAGGCGCTGGACAACTGCGAACAAAACGGCATCGTCTTCATCGATGAGATCGACAAGGTCGCGCAGCGCGGCGAATTCAGCGGCGCGGGCGTCTCGCGCGAAGGCGTGCAGCGCGACTTGTTGCCGCTGGTCGAAGGCTCCACCGTCTCGACCAAACACGGCATGGTCAGGACCGACCACATCCTGTTCATCGCTTCGGGCGCGTTTTCGCTCGCGAAACCGTCGGACCTGATCCCTGAATTGCAGGGACGTTTCCCGATCCGCGTGGAATTGACGGCGCTCAGTGCGGCGGACTTCGAGCGCATTCTCACCGAACCCGATCACGCGCTGACCAAACAATACGCCGCCTTGCTCGCCACCGAAGGCGTGAGCCTGGAATTCGCCGCCGACGGCGTGCAGCGCATGGCCGAGATCGCGTTCAGCGTGAACGAACGCACCGAAAACATCGGCGCGCGCCGCCTGCACACGGTGCTTGAACGCCTGCTCGATACGATTTCCTTCGAGGCGCCGGGCGAGAATGGCAAAAAGTATACGATCGACGCGGCTTACGTCGACGGCCATCTGGCGGCGCTGGTGCAGGATCAGGATTTGTCGCGCTACATTCTTTGAGGCGCCGCAAAACGGTACAATTCGCACCATGCCCCCGATCAAACACCACCGCGAAGGCAATGTCGTCCAGTTCCGCGGCCGCGGTGCGCGCGCGCAATTGCGCGAGGCGCTGGAAAGCCGCGTGCCGGTGCAGATTGCGCGTTCGCAGATTTCGCCGGGCTGGGTGCACGGTTTCGTCATCGGGCTTGCCGCCGAATTCTGCCTGATCGCTGAAGTCAGCGATGCCATGCATTTCGACGGCTTTCTCGCACTCGCAGTCGGCGACATCGACGCGGTCGAGCAGGATCCGGGCAAGGAATTCGTGGAAAAGGCGCTGCAACTCAATGGTGAGCAGGTTCCGCAGCTTGCCGATTTCAAGCTCGACGACTGGCAGGCCATTGCCGAATCCGCGGCGCGCATCACGCCGATGATCTCGCTCAACATGCTTGACGACGAAAACGGCGAAGTCAGCTACATCGGCCGCCTTGCCGGCGCCGAGTCCGACGCGCTGGTCCTGCAGGAAGTCGACCCGAACGCGACCTGGTATCCGGATACGGGCGCCTACGAATTCCCCGGCATCGGCTCGATCGGATTCGGCACGCAGTACATGCTGCTGCTGGCGAAGATCGCCGGCATGCCGCCAGTGCCGTTGCCGCCCGAGGCGATGCCAGCCTCGTGAGTCCGCGCGTCACCGCGATCACCCTGCATCGTGCGTCGCACGCGCTCGAAGTCGGCTTCGACACGGGGGAGACGTTCAAACTGCCTTGCGAATACCTGCGCGTGCATTCGCCCAGCGCCGAAGTGCAGGGTCATGGTCCGAGCCAGCGCGTGCTCGTGCCGGGCAAGCGCGATGTAAACATCGCCGCGATTGAACCGGTCGGACATTACGGCGTGCTGCTGCGCTTCGACGACGGCCACGATACCGGCATTTTTTCCTGGGACGTGCTGCACGATCTGGGCGTCAAGCACGACGCAAATTGGCAGGGCTACCTGGACGCGCTCGCCGCGGCGGGGCTTTCCCGCTAGGCTACAATCCGCGCTGTCATAGCGGAGGTTCGCCATGCCCGAAGCACCCGAAGTCGACACCGACAAGCTGCGCGAAGCGATCGACGAGGAAATCGAAAAGGAAGGCGGTACGCTGCTGCGCACGATCGCGTTGACGACGGCCGTGTTCGCCGCGCTCGCGGCGATCGCCTCGCTCAAGGCGGGCGGCAGCGCAAACGAGGCGTTGGCGCTCAAGACCGAGGCCACGCGCCTGCAGGCCGAGGCGTCGGACAAGTGGAGCTACTATCAGGCCAAGAATCTGAAAGCGACCGTAACCGAGTTGTCGCGCAACACCTGGATCGCGCTGGACAAGTCTGCGCCCGCGGAACTCGACGCGACGCTGGCCAAATACGCCGAGGATCAGCGCAAGGCCAGCGACGAGGCCAAGGCCTTGGAGCGCGAACGCGATGCGAAAAGCATCGAGGCCGATCACCTGATGCACGGCCATCATTTCTTCGCGCAGTCGGTCGCGCTGCTGCAAGTCGCCATCGCGCTGGGCGCCGTCGCGGCGCTGACGCGCAAGCGCATCGTCTGGATTGGTTCGGTCTTGCTCGGCTTGGTCGGCGGCGGATTCTTCACGTGGGCGTTCGCGGTCTGAAATGAACGAACCTTCCACCACCACCCATTTCGGCTACCGCGACGTACCGGTCGCGGAAAAGCAGAAACTCGTCGGACGCGTATTTACTTCGGTCGCGGCCAGATACGACCTGATGAACGACCTGATGTCGTTCGGCGTGCACCGGATCTGGAAGCGCTGGTTCACGGCGACCTCGGGCGTGCGCCACGGCGACGCCGTGCTCGATCTCGCTGGCGGCACCGGTGATATTGCGGCGTTGTTGTTGCCACTGGTCGGCGAGCGCGGTTCGGTGGTGATCGGCGATATCAACGCCGCGATGCTGCACATCGGACGCGATCGGCTATTGGATCGCGGCTGCGTGCGCAATCTGTCCTATGCGCAACTCAACGCCGAAGCATTGCCGTTTCCGGACGCGAGTTTCGACGCGGTGACGATCGCGTTCGGCCTGCGCAACGTCACCGACAAGGATGTCGCGTTGCGCGAAATGCATCGCGTGCTTCGTCCAGGTGGCCGCGTGCTGATCCTGGAATTCTCGGCAGTGCAGTCGCAAATCCTGAAGCCGCTCTACGACTTCCATTCGTTCAGGGTTTTGCCTCGACTGGGCGCGATGATCGCAGGCGATGCGGAAAGCTACCAGTACCTCGCCGAATCCATCCGCAAGCATCCAGACCAGGCGACCTTGAAAGCGATGATGGAAACTGCCGGCTTCGCGCGCGTGGACGTGCGCAACCTGTCTGCCGGCATCGTCGCGATCCATCGCGGTTACAAGATTTAGCGGCCGG
>JAFEFD010000050.1 GCA_018240765.1 Pseudomonadota bacterium
CCACCACCATCCGCAACCCCGCCTGGTACGGCTGGATTCCCGACCTGCCCGACCAGCGCGACCATCTGTACGCGGCCGTGCACGCGGCGCCGAAGAAACTTCCGGCCAAGGTGGACTTGCGCAAGACCTGTTCGGCCATCGAGGATCAGGGCCAGCTCGGCAGCTGCACGGCGAATGCATTGGTCGGCGCGCTGGAGTTTCTCGAACGCAAGCAGACGCAGCCGGTGACGAACCTGTCGCGCCTGTTCGTGTACTACAACGAGCGCGTGATCGAGCATTCGGTGAACCAGGACGCCGGCGCGATGCTGCGCGATGGCATCAAGACCCTGGCCAAGCAGGGCGTGTGCACGGAAAAACTCTGGCCATACGCGATCAAGAAATTCGCGGCCAAACCAACCGCGGCGTGCTACGCGCAGGCGACGGCGCACACGATTTCGAGTTACCAGCGCTTGTCGACGCTCGCGGACATGCGCGCCTGCCTCGCCTCGGGTTATCCGTTCGTGTTCGGCTTTACCGTGTACGACAGTTTCGAGTCGGACGCCGTGGCGTCCAGCGGCGTGGTGCCAATGCCAAAGAAAAACGAACATGTGCTCGGCGGCCACGCGGTCTGCGCGGTGGGCTACGACGACAAGGCCAGGCGCTTCATCGTGCGCAATTCGTGGGGACGCGGCTGGGGCCAGAAGGGCTATTGCACGATGCCCTACGCGTACATGGACAATGGCGACCTCGCTGGAGATTTCTGGACGATGCGCAAACTGGCGGGTTGACGTAACCCCTGCGACCCCGATCGCGTGACAAGCCCCCCGGCTTGGAATACGGCCCACGGTTAAACGACATCCCGGAAACATCCGTGCCGTTTGCGCGCGGGGGTGCTATCTTTCGCCCATGAATGTTGCCAAGCCACCGATGACAGACGACCTCACGCGCGTGCGCGACATTCTTGCACGCCAGTCCAACATTCGGCAGGCCTTGGTCTTCGGATCGACAGCGTCCGGCACCGCCCGCATGGAAAGCGATCTGGATATTGCCGTCGAAACCGGACGACCGATGTCCATGGCAGAACGGATCGAACTAATCGAAGCGCTCGCCGCTGTCAGCGGACGGCCGATAGACCTGATCGACCTGCGCACCGTAGGCGAACCCTTGCTCGGCCAGATATTGAGCCATGGCCGTCGCCTCATTGGCAACAACACAGATTACGCCGCCCTGATCCGCCGGCACCTGTTCGACGCCGAGGATTTTCTGCCCTACGCCGAACGCATGGTGCGCGAGAGGAGACAGGCGTGGATCGGCTGATCGTCGGGCGCAAGCTCGATTCGCTCCGACGCTGTCTCGCACGCATCGAAGCCAAGCGGCCATCGAATGTCGAAACGCTCGAGAACGACATCGATCTGCAAGACGTGCTGGTTCTCAACCTGAGCCGCGCCGTGCAGATTTGCGTGGATCTGGCTTCACACCTGCTGTCCGACCTGGAGCTGCCGACGCCCAACACCATGGGCGAAGCCTTCGACCGCCTGGCACAGGCCGGGATCATCGATGCGGGGCTCGCACTGCAGATGAAAAAGGCCGTTGGCTTTCGCAACATCGCCGTGCACGCCTACGATGCGATCAATTGGCAAATCGTCTTTGCCATCGCCACGCAAGGAATGCAGAACCTCTATCGATTTGCACAAGTCGTGGCTGCACATACTTCACCCGCGTGACAACCGCTCCGGGTTCGCATAAAAAGACGGCATGAAAGTCATTCGCAGCAAAGCCGACCTGGCCATCAACGGCGCGCCACCGGCATTCGCCCAGCCCCTTCACGTAGGCCGCCCCAACATCGGCGACCGCGAAGCGTTCCTGCATCGCGTCGGCCAGATCCTCGACAACCATTGGCTGACCAACAACGGCCCGATGGTGCAGGAATTCGAGCAGCGCATCGCGCAATATCTCGGCGTAAAACACTGCGTGGCGATGTGCAACGGCACCATCGCGCTGGAAATCGCGATTCGCGCACTCGGGCTGGAAGACGAAGTCATCGTGCCGTCCTGGACCTTCGTCGCCACGGCGCACGCGCTGTACTGGCAGGGCATCACGCCGGTGTTCGCCGACATCGACCCGGCCACGCACAACCTCGATCCGGCCGCGGTGCGCC
>JAFEFD010000510.1 GCA_018240765.1 Pseudomonadota bacterium
ATCACCTTCGATGCGCGTTGCATCTATGCGGGTATTTTCCTTCATCACCACGGTGTCGGCGCCCGGTGGAATTGGCGCACCGGTGGTGATGCGCACGCAGGCGCCCGACTCAACCACTGGCGCGGCTTTTCCACCCGCAAGAATTTCACCGATCAGGCGAAAGTGCTTCTCGCCCGACTCTGGCAAGTCCGCGCCACGCAGCGCAAATCCATCCATTGCCGAATTGGCGAAGCCGGGTACATCGTGCGGTGAGATCGCATCCGTTGCCAGAATGCGGCCTGCGGCAGCAGACAGCGAGATGCCGTCGGTGGGCAAGCCATGCGACTGCGCGATAGACACAACCAGCGCACGCGCATCGGTGACGCCAAGACCGGTCGGGAAGGTGTCGTCTTCTTCAGCCATGTGCGGCTTGCTCCCATTGCCGGAATTCTTCGGGTGTATTCAGATTGCCGAATTCCGGCGCGCGCATCGGAAAGTCGGCAAGTGCGCTATTCAGGCTTTGTTGCCAGCGAACTACCGGCATGTCGTTCCTCAACGCATCTTCGGCATTGGCCGCCAAGGTGCTGCGGTACAAGGCGAACATCGGTTGCACTCGCGTACCGTCGTAGACCACTACGGCGTCGCGGTTTTCGGCCAACGTTGCTTCATGCAGACGCACGGCGAGATCGCGTGGCGGTTGCGGGCAATCCACCGGAACCGTCAGCAGCCATGCGCTCGTACATGCGCGCAGTGCGGCTGTGATGCCAGCCAGCGGGCCGCGGAACCCCGGTCCGCCATCGGCAATCACCGGCGCGAATTGCGCGTAGCGATCGGCATTGCGGTTGGCGCAGATCACCATGTGACCTGCTTGCCCACGCAACGCAGTAACGACATGCGCAACCAACGGGCGGCCATCGAGCGGCAGCAGACCCTTGTCCGCGCCGCCAACCCGGCGCCCTTCCCCACCGGCAAGTATCGCGGCAGTAATCGCGGCCGGATCAAATGCGCCCATCGTTCAGCGCTTCTTGGCGTTGCGAACGAGGCGTTTGCGCTTCTTCACCTGACGTTCGGTCAATTCGTTCCGGCGCCCGGCGAAGGGATTTTCGCTCTCGCGAAACTCGATGCGGATGGGCGTGCCTTCGAGCTTGAAACGCTTGCGAAAAAAGTTTTCCAGATAGCGGCGATAACCTTCGGCGACATGGCGCGTGCGGCTGCCGTGGATGATGATGCCGGGCGGATTGGTGCCGCCCGGGTGCGCGAATTTGAGTTTGGGCGCGTGCCCGCGAACCAGCGGCGGTTGGTAAGCCTTGTAGGCGGCTTCCATAGCGCGGGTCAACTCGGCTGTGCCGAACTCGCGCGTGGCCGAGCCATGCGCGCGGTTGATCGCTTTCATCAACTCGGCGATGCCGCTGCCGTGCAGCGCGGAAATCGTCACCACGCGGGCGTAGCCGACGAAGTCGAGCTTGCGCGCCAGCGAGACGCGGCATTGCTCACGGTCGTAAGTCGGCAGCCCGTCCCATTTGTTGACCGCGATCACCAAGGCGCGGCCTTCATCGAGTACATGCCCGATCAGGGTGGCATCCTGCTCGGATACGCCTTCGTGTGCATCCAGCAAGACGACGGCGACGTTCGCGGCGGCGATGGATTGCAGGGTCTTGATGACGCTGAATTTCTCGATTGCCTCTTCCACGCGCGCGCGCCTGCGCACGCCGGCAGTGTCGATGAGCGTGTAGCGTCTGCCGTCACGCTCCAGTGCAACGCTGATCGAATCGCGGGTGGTACCGGCGATGTCGGAGACAACGACACGGTCCTCGCCGAGCAGGCGGTTGACGAGCGTCGACTTGCCCACGTTCGGGCGGCCGACGATGGCCACGCGCACGCCGCCATCCGCGCCTTCTGCGACCAGTGCATCCGGATCGGCCTGCGGCAAGCCCGCCAGCACGGCTTCGACCAGCGCCGGCACACCGCGTCCATGCGACGCGGCAAGCGCCAGTGGCGCGGAAAATCCCATTGTGGAAAATTCCGCAATGGCTGCATTTTCATCCAGGCCATCGGTCTTGTTGACCGCCAGCAGGATCGGTTTGCCGCTGCGGCGCAGGGCATCGAGGATGTTGCGATCCGCAGTCAGGAGTCCTTCGCGCGCGTCGACCACGAATACGACGCGGTCGGCCTCCGCCACGGCGACTTGCGCCTGGCGCGCGGTCAGCGCGCCGATGCCTTCCTTATCGCCGGTCAGGCCGCCGGTATCGACGACCACGAACTCGCGCCCACCCATGCGGCACACGCCGTATTGGCGATCGCGCGTCAGCCCGGGCAGATCGTGCACGAGCGCGTCGCGTGTACGCGTAAGCACGTTGAAGATCGTGGATTTGCCGACGTTGGGGCGGCCGACGAGTGCAACTACAGGAAGCATTGAACCACCCTCACCCGCGCCTGCGGCACGGCTTCGCACTCCATGCTCCGCATCCGTTCGCGCATCCTGCGCTCACCATCGGTCGCTTCCGCGACCTCAACCTCTCCCGCCAGCGGGAGAGGCAAAAACGTTACTTGCCGACGCGGTATGCGCCGACGACTCCATCCACGTCTTCGACATAGACGGTATCGCCGACAACCAGCGGCGCGGATTGGATCGCATGCTTGGACAAGCGCACGCGCGCGACGAATTTGCCGTCGGCGGATGCCATCCAGTGCACCCAGCCTTCCCTGTCGCCGACGACGACGTAATCGCCGACCGTAGCCGGTTCGCCGAGCCAGCGGTACTTGAGGCCTTCCTGCTTCCAGTCCGATGCGCCGGTGCGCAAATCCAGAGCCCATACCTGTGAATCGGCATCGACGACATAAACCTGCGTCGGCGCGAGCGCGACTCCGGTGTAGCTCGACAAGGCGTGCGTCCACAGCGGACGGCCCGAGTCGGCGATAAGAGCTACCGTCATGCCTTGGTAACCCGCGGCATAGACGACGCCGTCGGCCACGGCGATGCCGCCGTCGATGTCCTGCAGGCGCGCCAATTCGGTGCGACCTTCGCCGGGAGAAATCGTCTGTTCCCAGAGTACATTGCCGTCCTTCAGGCGCAAGGCGACGAGTTTGCCGTTGTCTTCGCCGGCATAGACGACGCCATCGGCGATGCGCGGCACGGCGTTGCCACGCAGGCTCAGCGCAGGGACCGTGGAACGATCGTAAACCCACTTGCGCGAACCGTCGGTAGCATCCAGGCCGAACACGCGTCCGTCATCCGAGCGCACCACGACGATGCCGTCGGCGATCGCAGGCGCGGCGATGACTTCGGAGGAAACCTGCGCATGCCAGCGATCCGCGCCGGTGCCGGCGTCGAGACCGAGCACCTCGCCTTCCAGCGAGCCGATCACGAGCAGACCGCCATCCACGGCGGGGCCGCCCGACCAGCGCAACGAATTGTTGCCGTGGTGCAGGATGAAGCCGCCGCGCTTGCCGAAATGCCGGCTCCACACGCTGCGGCCGGTGCCGGCATCCAGCGCGGAGACGCCACCATCGACGCCGCCTACAAAGATCTTGCCGTCGGCGAATGCGGGCGCCATGCGTGCGCCACTTTCGCCAGCGCCAGCATCCGCGTGCGCATCCCAGAGCTTTTGTACGTTGAGCGTAGGCTCGAATTGCGTCAGGGGCGTGGGTGGCTGGATGTTTTCCTTCTTGGTGTCGTTGAACCAGCCCTTGATGGTGGCGCAGCCGCTGATTGCGACGGCCACGGACAATACGATTGCGATGCGCTTCATGAGCCCTTCTTCTCCGCACCGGCGAGATCATCGAGCTTCATTTGCACGAAGGCGCGATTGGCGGCATTCGCATCCAGGTGTGTCAAGGCGTCAGTGTAGGCCTTGCGCGCGTCGTCGCTGCGTCCCAGCGCGGACAATGCATCGCCACGCAATTCGTCGCGCAAGGCGGTATAACCGTCCTGCGGCAGCGCATCGAGCAGTTTCAACGCATCCTGGGCCTTGTTCTGCGAGATTTCGGCGCGGGCAAGATTAAGTCCGGCCAGGGTCTTGAGCGCAGGGATGCTGGCGTGGTCATACGCATCGCGCAAGGCCTTGTTCACATCCGCGGGATCACCGCTGGCGGCCACATCGCTGGCCAAGCGCATGGCGGCGAGCACGGCGTAGGGCGTATCGGCAAAGTCGCTTTGCAATTTCGCGGCGATGGCCTTGGCGCCGTCATAGTCCTTCCTGGCCAGGTCGTCACTGAACACCTGATATTGCGTCGCTGCATCCAGACTGTGCACGGTTTTATGCCGGCGCCACTGCTGCCAGCCGAAAATCAGGACCAATCCGAGGCCAACGCCAATCAGGATCGACAGCGCATTTTCGCGCAGCCATTTTTGTACAAGCTCGCCTTGTTCGTGTTCGTCCAGTACTTCGAAAGCCATGGGTGGTATCCGCAAAAGATTGAAGAATTCGCGCTGCGCCAACCCTGGCGCGGACGCGAGGGTGCGTAGGGTAACAGGAAGCGCCTCAACCTGCGTTCAAGGCGCGTTATGCCGGTCAGCCGGCGTTATGCCCGGGACTTGCCGTGCCATCGGCCACCTTGAGATGGGCGACATTGGCGCGACGATACTCGGTCAGGTCCTGCGGCTTGCCATCAATCGATAGTGCCGCGCCTTCGGCATTGCCGATGCGGATGTCAAGCGCCACGTCGCTTGTGTACTCGCGCTCGCTGCCTGCGGGCAACAGGCTGTATTCGAGCTTCCTGCCATCGGCATCGATGATTTCCACCCAGCTGGCCTGCGCCAGGGTCAGACGGACGCGATTCACGGCATCATTGGCGACAGCGAGCGGCGGCGCAATCGCTTTGTTTGCAGGTGTCGCGGGAAATGGCGTCATCGAGGCAGCCAGCGGCACTTCGGACGCTGGCAGATCAGTTGCGATTGCCGGCGCCGGATTACGGCTGATTGTCTCGGGCGCTGGAGCGGAGACGGCAGCTGGCGCATCCAGCGGGGTGATCTGGGCAAGGTTCTGGTCGAAACCGGCGCGCAGTGCGAGCAAGGCGGCCGGCACGACGATCACTCCGGTCAGGATCAGGTAGAGCGCCGACCCCGAGTAGCGTTCGAACAAATAGCGCGGTCGGGAAATCGTGCCATTCATCGTCAGCGGCGGCGGTACGGAATGATCCTGCACGATGCGCTCGCAAAGGATTTGCGGAAGATCCAGCAATTGCAGGTACTTGCTCAGATAGCCGCGCAGATAAACACCGTACCCGATGCGCTCGAACTGTTCGGCTTCCAACGCGGCCAATGTCGTAACCGGAAACCTCAACGCGCGCGCGGCTTCCTCGCAACTCAGACCGCGCGCCTCACGTGCGGCGCGCAGACGCAGGCCCAGCGACGCGTCGACCGCGATCGTGATTGGAGAGTGCGCTCCCCCGGGAAGTGCTTCCAGCGGAACCGGCGCTGCAGGCGCCCTTGCATTCATGTCCGGATTCGATGCACAGCCCGCGGTGTACGCTTCCGGTGACTGTGGCAGCAGCAGCTCGGCCTGTTGCTCCATGGCCACATCCGACGCCGGCATTTGCGGCAGATGGCGATACTTGTTTTTGTTTTTGCGCTTGCTCATGGGACTACGGCGATTGGGGGGCGACGGCGTCGAGCGAATGGGTCTGGTCGGAATCAGGGAAATCCTTGCGCAAGCGATCGGCGTAGGCGCGAGCCGAATCCGCATGGCCGAGCTTCACTTCGATATTGCGCGCCAGCAGCAAAGCTGCCGGGTCCGGGTGCCCGAGCGATTCGAAGCGCTGGATGAAAGCGCGGGCATGGAAAAAATCGTTCTTCAGGTACAGCAGCTTGGCCATGTAGAACAACGCCAGCGCGTTGTGCGAATCCACTTCGAGCGCACGGCGAAAATCGAGCTGCGCCTCGTCGAGGCGCTGGCCGCCACCGTGATCGACCAGGCAGATGCCGGCATTGGCATAAAGCACGCCTGGTGTCTTGTAGAACGGATCGCGCATCGCCTGGGCGTAGTATTTTTGGGCCTCGTCGTAGCGACCCGCGGCGCACAGGAACTGGCCGTAGTTGTTATTGGTGTCGCCGGATTTCGGCGCCAGTTCGACCGCGCGCTTGTAATGCTTGCCCGCTTCCTCGACGTTGCCAATGCGCTCGTACAGCACTGCTATGACAGTGTGCGCGTCGACATACTTGTCATCGTACTGAAGCGCCTTCTGCAAATTGTCCATCGCGATTTCCAGCTTGCCTTGTTCCATGTAGCGCTGGCCAAGCTCGACACGAACTTGCGCCGCATCCTGGCGCTTTTCGGCCTTGGATTCGTTGGGGCTCTGGCTATTGTCGTCCTGCCGGTATTTGACGATTTTGTTGTTCGACGAACACGACGCGAAAGCGATGCAGGCGGCGACCATGCCGAACATTTGCAGGGTATTACGCAGCATGGCGACTTCCTTCTTCGATGCGGCGGCGGAATTCCGCCTGCCGACGGGTGCGATCGAGCACTTGTCCCTTCAACTGGCCGCAGGCGGCGTCGATGTCGTCGCCGCGCGTGCGCCGCACCATGGTCAGTACGCCGGCATCGAGCAAGGTTTTCTGAAAACTGCGAATCGTGGTCTCGTCGGAACGCTCGTATTGCGTGCCGGTAAAGGTGTTGAACGGAATCAGGTTCACCTTGCTTGGAAGCTGGCGCATCAGCTTGACGAGTTGGCGCGCGTGCTCGGGTTTGTCGTTGACGCCCTTGAGCATGGTGTATTCGAAGGTGATCGACGTGCGCGGCTTGCGCGCGGCATAACGCTGGCAGGCGCCAAGCAATTCCACGATTGGATACTTCTTGTTTAGTGGCACGAGCTGTGTGCGCAGCTCGTCGTTCGGCGCGTGCAGAGACACCGCCAGCGAAACGTCAGCGACTTCACCAAGCTTGTCGATCATCGGCACCAGGCCAGCAGTCGACAAGGTCACGCGCTTGTTGGCGAGGCCGAAACCCAAGTCATCGCGCATCACGCTCATCGCACGCACGACATTGTCGAAATTCAGCAGCGGCTCGCCCATGCCCATCATCACGACATTGGTGAGCTTGCGCTGCTGGTGTGGGACGTTGCCGAGATGTTTCGCGGCGACGAACACCTGGCCGATGATTTCGGCCGCCGACAGGTTGCGGTTGAACCCCTGCGTGCCGGTCGAGCAGAACGTGCAATTCAGGCCGCAGCCGATCTGCGAAGATACGCACAGCGTGCCGCGGCTGGATTCCGGGATGAATACGGTTTCGATTGCGCTGCCGCCATCCAGCCCAAGCAGCCACTTGTAGGTTCCGTCGGTCGCCTGCTTCTCGAACATCGTCTTCGGCGGAACAATCTCCGCAACCTCGGAAAGCTTGGCGCACAGCGCCTTGCCGACGTCAGTCATCTGCGCGAAATCGGTTGCGTGACGGTGGTAGATCCACTTCATCACCTGCTCGGCGCGATACGGCTTCTCGCCGAGTTGCACGAACAGGTCGCGCAACCCCTGGCGGTCGTAATCGAGCAGATTGGTTTTGGAACTACCTTCGTTCACGGCCGCTCTTTTCGAAATGTGCGGCCACGGATGGCCGCTTTTTGATCTTCGCGTTCAGGGACGAACGCACAGTTCGGTTCCGCTGAAAAAGTACGCAATTTCCACTTTTGCAGTTTCCGGCGCATCGGAACCGTGCACCGCGTTCGCATCGATCGATTGTGCGAAATCGGCGCGGATCGTTCCCGGCGCTGCCTTCTTCGGATCGGTCGCGCCCATCAAGTCGCGATTCTTGGCGATCGCATTTTCGCCCTCAAGCACCTGGATCATCACCGGCCCGGAGATCATGAAATCGACGAGTGGTTTGAAGAACGGGCGCTCGCGATGCACGCCATAAAAACCCTCGGCTTCGGCACGCGAGAGCTGCTTCATCTTCGCGGCGACGACCGTCAGGCCGTTGGTTTCGAAACGCGAATAAATCTTGCCGATTATGTTTTTTACGACTGCGTCAGGCTTGATGATGGATAAAGTGCGCTCCAGCGCCATGTGTATTTCTCCGCAAACGAGGCTGTTTCAAAGTGGGAATCTTAACATCTATTTCGCGGGATTCCGAGGGGTTACGTCACAAAACCGCGAAGGATTCTACCGTTGCCGCACCCCTTCCCGACGCATTCGCGTTGACCGGCGTTCGCTGGCGCGACTAGAATTCAAACGCTCGTTCCATCGTCATCCGTGCCGGATTTGATTGATCGGCGCCGCTTCCAGGGATCCCGGATTGAACACCCCGCATTTTTCCACCAAGCAGCGCATCCTCGATTCCGCCGAGACGCTTTTCGCGCGCCACGGCTTCGCCGGCGCATCGCTGCGTCAGGTCACGGCATCGGCCAACGTGAACCTGGCTGCTGTCAATTACCATTTCGGATCCAAGGAAAACCTCGTCAACGAGGTCTTCCGCCGTCGTCTGGACAGCCTCAATGAAGAGCGGTTGGCGGCGCTGGCCACTGTCCTGAAGCAACCGAAATTCACGCTGGAAGAAGTACTTGGCGCCTTCGTACGTCCGGCACTGGCTCTTTCCATGGCCGATGACGGCGGCGCCGGCTTCGTGCGCGTGCTGGCGCGTGCCTTCGCCGAACACAATGAGCGCCTGCGCAAGTTCCTGCACGACAACTACAGCCATGTGCTCAAGCAGTTCGCGGCCGCGTTCGGCCAGGCGCTGCCGCACCTGGACAAGCAGGAATTGTACTGGCGCCTGGATATCGTCAGCGGCGCACTGACCTACGCCATGGCCGACTTCGGCGTGATCAAGCGCCGGCCCGGAATGTCCGAGCTGCAACACCGCGACCTGGCGGCCGAGCACCTGATCAAATTCGCTGCCGCCGGATTGAAAGCCGGTTGATGCAGTTCTCGCAAGTCATTGTTTCGAATACACGAGGTCTTTCATGAGCAATTCCCCATTGCTGGTCCGCAAGGCGGCTGTACTCGGCGCTGGCGTCATGGGCGCGCAGATCGCCGCGCACTTGACCAATGCCGGTGTCGACACCGTGCTGTTCGATCTGACCGCGAAGGACGGCGATCCCAATGGCATTGTCCTGAAAGCCATCGACAACCTGAAAAAACTCGCGCCCGCGCCCTTGGCGGACAAGTCGCGAGCCGGAGCGATCACACCAGCCAACTACGACCAGAATCTGGAGTGGCTCAAGGATTGCGACCTCATCATCGAGGCCATTGCCGAACGCCTGGACTGGAAGCGCGACCTGTACGCGAAGATTGCGCCATTTGTAGGCAAAACCGCCGTACTCGCCAGCAATACATCTGGTTTGAGTATCAATGCATTGGCAGATGTTCTTGATGAAAAGCTTCACCACCGGTTCTGTGGCGTGCATTTCTTCAATCCGCCACGCTACATGCACCTGGTCGAAGTCATTCCCTGCGCCAAGACGGATCCCGGCGTCCTGACCGGATTGGAAGCATTCCTGACCACGAATCTTGGCAAGGGTGTGGTCTTCGCCAAGGACACTCCCAATTTCATCGGCAACCGCATCGGCGTGTTCTCGATGCTGGCGACGATGTACCACACCGACGCGTTCAAGCTCAGCTACGACGTCGTCGATGCGTTGACCGGCCCGGCCATCGGGCATCCCAAGAGCGCGACCTATCGCACCGCAGACGTGGTCGGCCTGGACACCATGGGCCACGTCATCAAGACGATGCAGGACACCCTGCCGAGTGATCCCTGGCACTCCTATTTCAAGAATCCGGCCGTGCTCGATGCGCTGATTTCCAAGGCGGCGCTCGGCCAGAAGACCGGTGCGGGATTTTTCCGCAAGGTCGGCAAGGACATTCTGGTGCTCGATCCCGCCAAGGCGGATTACGCGCCGCAGACCGGCAAGGTCAGCGATGAAGTCGCCGCGATCCTGAAACTCAAAACGCCCGCCGAGCAGTTCGCCAAGCTTCGTATCAGCGCCGATCCGCAGGCGCAGTTCCTGTGGGCAATGCACCGCGACCTGTTCCACTACGCGGCGTACTGGCTCGGCGACATCGCCGCCAGCGCGCGCGATATCGACTTCGCCATGCGTTGGGGCTACGGCTGGAAACTCGGCCCGTTCGAAACCTGGCAGGCTGCCGGTTGGGCGAATGTTGCCAAATGGATCGCCGAGGACATCGCCGCCGGCAAGGCCATGAGCAAGGCGCCGCTGCCCGCATGGGCAATGGATGCAAGACGCGCCGGTGTGCACGATGCGTCTGGATCGTATTCCGCATCCACCGGCAAGCAGGTGCCACCGTCCGCAGCACCGGTTTACCGGCGCCAGTTGTTTCCTCAATCCGTGCTGGGCGCGAAAAAACCAGACACGGGTACGACGATTTTCGAAACCGATGATGCGCGCTTGTGGACTCTCGGCGGCGACGACATCGCCATCCTGTCGTTCAAGTCGAAGATGCACACGATCGGCGCCGGCGTGCTTGATGCCATCGTGCGCGCGGTCGACGAAGCCGAGCGCGGCAGCAAGGCGCTGGTGATCTGGCAGGATTCGGAGCCATTCAGCGTCGGCGCCAACCTCAAGGAAGCCAGCGCGATGCTGCAATCCGGCAAGGCTGCGGACCTGGACGGTTTCATCGCCCGTTTCCAGCAAGCGACAATGCGCGTCAAACATGCGCTGGTGCCGGTCGTCGCCGCAGTGCGCGGCATGGCGCTCGGCGGCGGCTGCGAGGTGCAGATGCATTCGGCGCGCACCGTCGCGGCGCTGGAAAGCTACATCGGCCTGGTCGAGGCTGGCGTGGGCCTGCTGCCAGCCGGCGGCGGCTTGAAGGAACTTGCGCTACGCGCATCGCAACATGCATTCGGCGGTGACGTATTCACTGCATTGAAAGGTGTATTCGAAACGGTGGCGATGGCCAAGACCTCCGGCAGCGCGCTGGAAGCCAAGGAAATGGGATTGCTGCGGCACAGCGATGTAGTCGTCTTCCATGCCGACGAATTGCTGCATGTCGCCAAGGCGCAGGCAAATGCGCTCGCCGAATCCGGTTGGCGTCCGCCATTGCCGGATCGGCAGATCTTTGCAGCGGGCGACGTCGCAACAGCCACGTTCAAAGCCAATCTCGTCAACATGCTCGAAGGCCGTTTCATTTCCGAGCACGACATGGAAATCGCCACGCGCATTGCTGACACCCTGTGCGGTGGACAGATCGAGCGCGGTTCGCTGATCGACGAACAGTGGCTGCTGGATCTTGAGCGAAAGCATTTCGTCGCGCTTGCGCTGAATCCGAAGACGCAGGCGCGCATTGCGCATACCTTGA
>JAFEFD010000511.1 GCA_018240765.1 Pseudomonadota bacterium
TTTCGCGGGCGATGCGCTGGAATCCGAGTTGCCGGCGATCTGCGCCGAAGCATGCACGTTTGCTGCGCCGCTGCAGCCGCTCGCGACAGCGAACGATTTCGTGCTGGAACTTTTCCACGGACCGACCGCCGCATTCAAGGATTTCGGCGTGCGCTTTCTCGCGGCCTGCATGCGCCGCATTCCGCGCGCGAGCAGTCAGCCGCTGACGATCCTGGTCGCGACATCCGGCGATACCGGCGCGGCAGTCGGTGCGGCATTCGCCGGTCTGTCGGGATTCCGTGTCGCGATCCTGTACCCCGATGGCCGGGTCTCGCCGCGCCAGGCGCACCAGCTCGGCTGCTTCGGCGGCAATGTCCACGCGCTGCGCGTAGCCGGATCATTCGACGATTGCCAGCGCCTGGTCAAGCAGGCGTTGTCCGATGCGTGCCTGCGCGAAGGCAATCCGTTGGGGTCGGCCAACAGCATCAGCCTCGGTCGCCTGCTGCCGCAGATGGCCTACTACGCGCAGGCTGCACTTTCGCATCATCGTGCACGCGGCGAAACGCTGAACTTCGTGGTACCGACCGGCAATCTCGGCAACGCGCTCGCGGGCATGCTTGCGCGCGCCGCAGGCTTGCCCATCGGTCGCATCGCGCTGGCGACCAATGCGAATCGCACCCTGCCCGATTTCTTCGCCGGCGATGATTACAGGCCTCGTGACAGCATCGCCACTCTTGCCAACGCCATGGATGTCGGTGCGCCCAGCAACTTCGAGCGCCTGCGCTGGTTGTATCCGGATGCCGATACGCTGCGCCACGAATTCAGCGTCGAGGCGATTGACGATGCGGCGATCCGCGCCACGATCCGTGACCGCCACGCGCGCTTCGGCGAAGTGTTCTGTCCGCATACAGCGACCGCAATCCGCATGCTGGAAACCATGCGGGCAAAAGGCGTCAGTGGCGACTGGTGCACCGTCGCCACCGCGCATCCAGCCAAGTTCGAAGGCATCGTCGAGCCGCTGATCGGGCAACCGGTCACCGTACCGCCTGCCCTCGCCGAATTGCTCGCGCGTCCCACGCACTCGCAGCCGCTGGCCACCGACTACGCCGCATTGAGCGGATTCCTTGAATCGGATGCGCCCGAGCAGGTATGATGCGCGCCCGCCATGGACCGGCGGTATCGGCTGGCGCAGGATGCGCCACCAAAGTTGCGGCATGGATGCCAGGCTCCAATTGAAAGTCCAGCATGGATGCTGGTCTGTTCTTTGCCGTCAGGAGGACGGCTGCAATAACGTGGGGCGGTAGCTCAGCTGGGAGAGCGTCGCGTTCGCAATGCGAAGGTCGGGAGTTCGATCCTCCTCCGCTCCACCACTCACAGACAACAAGCCAACCACAATCCGGTTGGCTTTTTTGTTTCAGCCGCCATTCCTCGACCTGAATCCCGTCGCGCTTGACCCGCATCAGGAAATTTTCGCGCGGCACGCGCATAATCGGCGGTCGTCGATTGCTGTAATCGCGGGCCATGACTCACGTCGTCACCGACAACTGCATCAAGTGCAAGTACACCGATTGCGTTGAAGTATGCCCGGTGGATTGTTTCCACGAGGGTCCGAATTTTCTCGCGATCGACCCCGAGGAATGCATCGACTGCACACTGTGCGTGCCCGAATGCCCGGCCGAGGCGATCTTCCCCGAGCAGGACGTGCCAGCCGGGATGGAACACTTCCTCGGAATCAATGCGGAACTGGCCAAGGTCTGGCCGGTGATCGCCGCCAAGATCGATGAATTGCCCGACGCCAGGCAGTGGGACGGCGTGCCCGACAAGTTGCCGCATCTGGAACGCTGACCGGATCAACCGATGCCACCGCGTTACACCAGCATTTCAGCCAACATCCTCGACGCGATCGGCGACACGCCGCTGCTCGAGATCGACGGCATCTTCGCCAAGTGCGAGTTCCTGAATCCTTCCGGCTCGATCAAGGCGCGCATCGCCAAGCACATCGTCGAACGCGCCGAAGCCGCCGGGCAACTCAAGCCCGGCGACACCATCGTCGAGGCGACCAGCGGCAACACCGGCAACGCGTTCGCGATGGTCGCGGCGGTGAAGGGCTACCGCATGATCGTGGTGATGCCGGAGGGCTTGTCGAGCGAGCGTGTCGCGATCTCGCGCGCATTCGGCGCCGAGGTGCTGTTCTGCGGCAGCTTCCACGTCAACGCCGCGCTCGAGCGCGCGCGTGAGCTCGGCAGGCAGCCCGGATTCTTCTTTCCCGGCCAGTTCGAATCGGAATGGAATGTAGAGGAAAACCGCGAGTGGCTTGGCCCGGAAATCCTCTCGCAACTTCCCGATGGGCGGGTGCCGGATGCCTTCGTCCATGGCGTCGGCACCGGCGGCACCCTGATCGGCGTCGGCCAGGCGTTTCGCAAGGCCAACCCGGCCGTGCGCCTGTTCGCGATGGAACCGTCCGAATCGCGCACGATCCTGTGCGGCGAAGTCGCGCTGCACCAGATCGAAGGCATCTCCGACGGTTTCGTGCCGGGCATCTTCGCCCACCATCGCGCCCTCGTGCGCGACACGACCAGCGTCGCCAGCGCAGACGCAGTGGCGGAAATGCGCAAGCTCGCGCGCACGCGCGGGCTGTTTTGCGGACCAAGTTCCGGCGCGCACATGATTGCCGCACGCCGAATCCGCGAGCAACATCCCGAGTTGAAAACCGTCGTCACCATCCTCGACGACGAAGGCGAGAAATACCTGCACGACTTCTTCATGCACCCGACCGCCGGCCACGACAAGCCATTGCCGTTCCACTGAGACGAGAATCCCATGACACAGCGATTGAACTATTACACGGCGTCGCCTGATGGTTTCAAGGC
Source organism: Pseudomonadota bacterium (assembly GCA_018240765.1). Classification (GTDB taxonomy): domain Bacteria; phylum Pseudomonadota; class Gammaproteobacteria; order Xanthomonadales; family Rhodanobacteraceae; genus Rudaea. The sequence continues at coordinate 2,850 of JAFEFD010000511.1, forward strand.
CATGCGCGCGCTGCAGGCGCACGTCGACGCTTGCGGCATCGAGCCCACGCTGCTGGAACTGGTGAAGATGCGCGCCTCGCAGATCAACGGTTGCGCCTATTGCCTGGACATGCACAGCAAGGACGCGCGCGCGGCCGGCGAAACCGAACAGCGCCTGTATCTGCTCGATGCCTGGCGCGAAGCACCGTTCTACAGCGCGCGCGAACGCGCGGCGTTGGCCTGGACCGAAGCTTTGACCCGCATCGCCGGCAACGATGTGCCCGATGCCTTGTACGCGGAGGCATGCCAGCACTTCAGCGACAAGGAACTGGTCGATCTTTCACTCGCCATCATTGCGATCAACGGCTGGAATCGCCTCGCGATTCCATTCCGCTCGCAGGCCGGGACCTACCAGCCCGGGGCGCATGCGAAGGCGACATGATCGCCGCTTGCAGGCGTTTCGCGAATGCCGCCGGATCAGACTTGCGCACGATGATGCGCGGTGTCGCGTGCCAATCGGCGCACTCACGGATTGCGCCGGCCACGTCTGCGATCAATTCATCTCCCGGCACAACGCCGGTTTGCAGGTGAATCGA
>JAFEFD010000512.1 GCA_018240765.1 Pseudomonadota bacterium
ATGAGCACCGTGCGTATCGAGGCCCTGAACCGTGACGCGGCCGCGCCCATCCCCATGCAACCGGCATCCCGGGACATCTGGGACAAGAAATACCGGCTCAAGACCAAGCAGGGCGAGCCCGTCGATGCCGACATCGATCACACCTACCAACGTGTCGCCAAGGCGCTGGCCGAGGCCGAAGTAACCACGGAAAAGCAGAAATACTGGTATGAACGCTTTCTGTGGGCGCTGCGCCGTGGCGCGATCCCGGCCGGACGCATCACCTCCAATGCCGGCGCGCTCGAACACAAGCCGGCCACGTCCACGATCAACTGCACGGTGTCTGGCACGATCGAAGATTCGATGGACGGGATCCTGGAAAAGGTCCATGAGGCGGGCCTGACCCTGAAGGCCGGCTGCGGCATCGGCTATGAATTCTCGACCTTGCGCCCGCGCGGCGCGTTCGTCGCCGGCGCCGGCGCGTATACGTCCGGGCCGATGTCGTTCATGGATATCTACGACAAGATGTGTTTCACCGTGTCCTCGGCGGGCGGACGCCGCGGCGCACAGATGGGCACGTTCGACGTCTCGCATCCGGACGTGAAGGATTTCATCCGCGCCAAGCGCGAGAACGGGCGCCTGCGCCAGTTCAACCTTTCCCTGCTCATCACCGACGGCTTCATGGAGGCGGTGGAAAACGATACCGACTGGCCGCTGGTATTCCCGATCAACATCAAGGAACGCGACGAAAACGACCTGGACGACGGCAAGAGCGTGGTCTGGCGCGATTGGCCATCGCACAAGAACTACGTGACGCGCGACGACGGCCTGGTCGCCTGCAAGGTCTATGGCCACATCCATGCCAAGCACCTGTGGGACATGATCATGAGCTCGACGTACGACTACGCCGAGCCAGGCTTCATCCTGATCGACCGCGTCAACGAAATGAACAACAACTGGTGGTGCGAGAACATCCGCGCGACCAATCCCTGCGGCGAGCAACCGCTACCGCCGTACGGCTCGTGCCTGCTCGGCTCGGTGAACCTGACCACGTTCGTGCGCGATCCGTTCGGGCCGAAGGCGCGTTTTGACTGGGACGAGTACAAGGAAGTCGTGCGCGTGTTCACGCGCATGCTCGACAACGTGGTCGAGATCAACGGCCTGCCGCTGGCGCAACAGCGCGACGAGATCACGCGCAAGCGCCGCCACGGCATGGGCTTCCTCGGCCTGGGCTCCACGCTTGCCATGCTGAAGATGAAATACGGCAGCGCGGAATCGTGCGAATTCACCGAAGCCGTCGCGCGCGACATGGCCGTGGCCGGCTGGGAAGTCGCGCTGTCGCTGGCCCAGGAAAAGGGCCCTGCACCCATCATGACCGAGGAGTTCACGGTCAGCGCCGAGATGCTGCGCAAGCGCCCGGAAATGGTCGCCGACGGCTACAAGGCCGGCGACAAGATTCCCGGGCGCCTGTTGCACGCGAAATATTCGCGTTACATGCAGCGCGTGGCGGAAGTCGCACCGGAACTCATCGAGAATCTGGCGCAAACCGGTGCGCGATTCACCCATCACTCGTCGATCGCACCGACCGGCACGATTTCGCTGTCGCTGGCGAACAACGCCAGCAACGGCATCGAGCCGTCGTTTGCCCACCACTACAGCCGCAACGTGATCCGCGAGGGCAAGAAATCCAAGGAAAAGGTCGAGGTGTTCAGCTACGAACTGCTTGCTTACCGCGAGTTGATCAATGCCGAAGCCATGCCGTTTTCGGAAGTTGCCGAGCAGAAGCTGCCGGATTATTTCGTCGCCGCCGACGACATCTCGCCGAAGGAACATGTCGATATCCAGGCGGCCGCGCAAAAGTGGGTCGATTCGTCGATTTCCAAGACCGCGAACGTACCCACCGACTATCCATACGAGGACTTCAAGGACATCTACCGTTACGCCCACAAGCAGGGCCTGAAGGGCTGCACCACGTTCCGCTTCAACCCGGCTGCCTTCCAGGGTGTGCTGGTCAAGGAAGCGGATCTGGAAAATACCCTCTACCGTTTCGAGCTGGATGACGGTACCGTAGTGGAGGCCAAGGGCAACGACGAGATCGAATACGACGGCGAAACGCATACCGCCGCCAATCTTTTCGATGCCTTGAAGGAAGGCTACTACGGCAAGTTCTAGGGTATCGCATTGAACTTGGCGAAGGTTCACGGGATGTTCTGGCGCGCCTGACGATGGATGGCGCACAGAACCGGAATCGGCACTAACGCAAACGAGTCGGAGAAACCATGCAAAGCGAACACAGCTGGGGCGACAACCCGTCCGGTCCGGTGGATGCGGTCGTCGAGAAGGCGCAGGAAATGGGTCAGGCCATGGCCGAGAAAGTCGCCGAGGTCCGGACTGCGGTTGCCGCAAAGGCGGAGGAAGTGAGCAAGGCCGTCGCCAAACGCGCCGCCACGGTGAAGAAGGCGGCCGCCAAGCGCGCGGGCGCGGCGAAAAAGGCCGTAACAAGGGCCATGACCAACGCCCGCAAGGCAGCGAAAAAAGCGATGAAGAAAGCGGCACCGAAAAAGGCCGCGAAGAAAGTCGCAAAGAAAGCAGCGAAGAAGAAGACCGTAAAAAAAGCCGCGAAGAAAAAAGGCCAGCGCACGACGATGTACAGCAGCAAGGGCAAGAAGCTGTACGCAGTGCGCGACGCGAAGGGTCATTTCAAGGACATCCAGACCTACAAGCGCGCGCATTCGCTGGACATGAAGCGCAAGTCCAAGGCGGAAAAGTCCGCTGGTGCGAAAAAGAAAGCCAAGAAAAAATGATCCCCCGCGGCGGAGCCGCAAACGTGGTTCCGCCCGTTTTCCCTATCCAAGCATCTGACATGACCATCAAGATTTCGCGCAAGATCAAGGGCTACAGCGTCGCCAAACCCGATGACGCCAAGGCTCCGACCCTCGGCCCCGATCCCGTAGACGCCATCGAGGTGGCGCGATCACCCGGTGCCGAAGTCATCCAGATGCACGAAAAGGTCGAGCGCCCGGAAGTGCTGATCGGCGCCACCTACAAGATCCGCTCACCGCTGGTCGAACACGCGATGTACGTGACGATCAACGACATCGTCCTCAACCAAGGCACTGAACACGAACTGCGCCGGCCGTTCGAGATTTTCATCAACTCCAAGAACATGGACCATTTCCAGTGGATCGTGGCGTTGACCCGCATCATGAGCGCCGTGTTCCGCAAGGGTGGCGACGTCACGTTCATCGTCGAGGAACTTCGGGCCGTGTTCGATCCGCGCGGCGGCTACTTCAAGGCCGGCGGCGTGTACATGCCCTCGATCGTGGCCGAGCTCGGCGCCATCGTCGAGCAGCACCTGAAGATGATCGGCCTGCTGCACGACCCGGAACTCGGCCCTGAACAGCGCAAGCTGATCGCCGAGAAGCGCGCGGCCTACGAGGGCCGCGCAAAAAAAAAGTCTGAAATAAGCACCGCCGGAGAGATGGGCGGTGCCATGGTCGAGACCGCAGCTGCCGCCGACGAGAGCGCGGACTCCGTTGCTGCGCCGGAATCCGGCGGGACCTTTCCGCCGGGTGCGACGCTGTGTCACAAGTGCAACACCAGCGCCGTCATCAGCATGGACGGCTGTGCGACTTGCCTTAATTGCGGCTACAGCAAGTGCGGGTGAAAAATTTCTGATTACCTCCCTCGCACAACAAACCAGCGGCGTGCGCCTTGACGTATGGTTGTGGGCCGCGCGTTTTTTCAAGACGCGCGCGCTGGCCAAGCAGGCGATCGAAGGCGGCAAGATCCGCATCCACGATGGCACGGGCAAGCCGGCGAAACTGCTGCACATCGGTGATCGCCTGCGCATCGCGCGTGGCGAGGAGCAATTCGAGGTCGACGTGCTCGCGCTGGCGGCGCAACGCGGTTCGACGGCCGTCGCCCAGGCGTGTTATCGCGAAACCGAAGCCAGCCGCACCGCGCGGATGCAGGCCGCCGAACGGCGGCGGTTGGCCGGCGCGGGTTACACACGCCCGCCGACCAAACCCGACAAGCGCGCGCGACGGCTGATCCGGGCGCTGGGCGATATCGACGCGCTGTAGCGCCAGGCGTGTCGCAATTCACGCCCGACCGGCGTTGACTCGTCTAGGCTGCGAACGTTTCCGGGATGCGAGATGACCATGACAGGAAGATTCTTCTTGCTGATGGGGTTGCTGGCGAGCCTTCCGGCCTGGGCCGCGATCAATATCGACTTGTCGTACGTCGACCAGAACTCGGCCGAATTCGCGCGCTTCAAGGCCTATGTCGATCGAGCCGTCGCCGGCAATCCCGATTACGGCTTTTCCGCCGCCGATGCGGCCTACATGTACAAGCTCACCGGACAGCCGCAATACGCCACGCTCGCGGTGAACACGGTCGAGGCACAGGTATCCGCTGCTGAAACCGCCATCGCAGGTGGTGGCCGGCCGGATATTTCCGGCGATTCGTATCTGGATGTAGGCCCGATGATCGAGGATCTCGCGCTGACCTACGACTGGTGCGCGGATCATGTATCGGGCAGCCAACGCACACGCTGGGCGGCCTATGCCGAGCAGGCGATATGGAATGTGTGGCATGCCGATCAGGCGCAATGGGGCGGCAATGCGTTTCCGTGGAGCGGCTGGGGCGTGGACGATCCGGCCAACAACTACCACTACAGTTTTCTGCGCGCGACGCAGTACTGGGGACTGGCTTCCAACAATGCGACCTGGCTCGGCTTGCTCGCGAACACGAAATGGCCGGAGCAGGAAGCTTACACGGCCAGCATCCCGGGCGGCGGCAGCCAGGAAGGCACGGCCTACGGTTTGTCGCACCGCGAACTGTTCACCTTGTATCGCGTGTGGCATGACGCGATGGGTGGCGACATCGCCAATGCCAATGCGCACCTGACCGACAGCATCCAATGGTGGATCCATGCCACCGTGCCGACGCGCGATCGCGTCGCTGCGATCGGCGACCAGGCGCGAGTGTCCGAGCCGGTGATCTACGACTACCACCGCCATCTGATGCTCGAAGCGCGCTATCTCACCGACAACGCGGCCGCGCGCGAGAACGCGTCGTGGTGGCTGCATGCGATTTCCGACCAGGACATGCAAAGCAGCTTCAATTACCGGCACAACCTGCTGCCGGCAGGCGATGCCGGCACCCCGCCTGCGGCGCTGACCTATTACGCATCCGGCACGGGGCAACTGTTTTCGCGCACAGGATGGGACACCGGGGCGATGTGGCTGAATTTCAGCGCGGGGCCGTATGTGCAAAGCCATGCGCACCAGGACCAGGGCGCGTTCACGCTGTTCGAGGACGACTGGCTTGCGGTGACCGAGAACATCTGGACGCACAGCGGCATCCAGCAAGGGACCGACACCAATAACGTGCTGCGCTTCGAGAACGCCGGCCAGATCATTCCGCAACGCGAAGGCACGACTTCTACAATGACGGTCACGCCAGGCGTGAATGGCGCCGTACACGCCGTGGCGAATCTCACGCCAGCGTATGCCGGCGATCCGGCCGTGACTTCGTGGCAGCGCACGATCGACTTCGGCGGCCACAAGTTGACCGTCAATGATGCGTTCGCGCTCGGCAACGGAACCACGGCGACGTTCCAGGTCGATACGCCGGTGCAGCCTGTCATCAGCGGCAAGACCGCGCGGGCCGGCGCATTGCTGATCCGTGTGCTCGCGCCGGCGAACGCCACCCTCAGTGCGCTCGATTGGACCACGCAAAGCGATGCGAACGAAACCTACTATTCCGGCTGGCGTCTGGATGTCGCGGGCGGCACCAGTGGATACGTGGTGGAGTTGAGCGTCGACACGATCTTCGCGAACGGTTTCGATTGAGTGATCCGAGACCAGCCCGCTCGCGTGGCGACGATCACGCCACCTTGTACCTTCCCGCGGCGCGCTGACCGACTTTCTGATACAGCGGATACATCGTGGATTCATTGCGCCGGCGGTATTCGGCCATGCCCGCGACGACGTAACCGGCGGTCGCGGCAATACCGTTTCCGGTTTGCACCGCGCGCTCGAGATCCTCGAAACGGCGCAGCACGCGCCGCGCCAGACCCAGCATCACCAGGCGCGACTGCCAGAACAGGCGACGCTGGATCGGATCGCCAGACAGCGCATGGGCGATGACCGGATAAAGCTGCAGGGCCTCGGTATGGCGCAGACGGTGCAGGCGTTCGGCGCAGTCGCGCACGGCGAATTCGGCGATTGCCGGGTCGC
>JAFEFD010000513.1 GCA_018240765.1 Pseudomonadota bacterium
GCTCCGACGACCGTAGGCTTGACGAATTCGTCGGTTTCGCCGCGGGCGTAGGCGGCATCCAGTGCCGCGAGCGCGCTATCGGCATGAAATTGTGCCGCGCCCTCGGCGATCGCATCGTAGGCGAGTTTGACGCGCTCCCAGCGCTTGTCGCGATCCATCGCGTAGTAGCGCCCGCTCACCGTGGCGATGCGCGCATTGCCGAGCGCATCACATTTGGCCTGCAATTTTTCCAGCGAAGCACGCGCGCATTGCGGCGGCGTATCGCGACCGTCGAGGAACGCATGTACCGCGACGCGTTCGACGCCGCTTTTTTTCGCCATGTCGAGCAAGGCAAGGATGTGATCCTCGCTGCTGTGCACGCCGCCGGGACTGAGCAAGCCTAATACATGCAGGGTCGAATGCTTCGCCGCCGCGCAGGCGCCGAGCAACGCGGGATTGGAATAGAACGTGCCGTCTTCGATCGCCGCATCGATGCGGGTCAGGTCCTGGTACACGATGCGCCCGGCGCCGATGTTCATGTGCCCGACTTCGGAATTACCCATCTGCCCATCCGGCAGACCGACGAATTTGCCATGCGTTTGCACCAGCGTGTGCGGGCAGGTGGCGAGCAGGCGCCGCCAGTTCGGCGCCTGCGCCTGCGCGATGGCGTTGTTGTCGCGTTCTTCGCGATGGCCCCAGCCATCCAGGATCAGCAGCAACACGGGCTTGGGTCGGGACATGGCGCACTCTGAAAAATCGGATGGATAATGTTAGCCGATTAAACCTTGCGGCGGCCCGCCGCATCCAACGCAGCACACGACCTGTACCGGAGCAGTCCCATGCAACGACTCGCACTTATCGCCATCTCCGCCGCCCTCTCGATCGGCACGGCCTTCGCTGCTGGCAATGCGGACCTTGACATCGACAAGGTCAATGGCAGCATCCATGTTCCTGACAACGCCACGGTCGGCAAGTTGTCGACGGTCAACGGCAGCATCCACGTCGGCGACGGCGCACACGCCGCGAGCGCGACCACGGTGAACGGCAGCATCCATCTCGGCACCAACGCCACGATCGACGCGCTGGATACGGTGAACGGCGGCATCCACGTCGGTGCCGGAACGAAGATTGCCAGGACCATCGAAGCGGTCAACGGTTCGATCACGCTGGCGACGGGCGCGGACGTGGCCGGCAAGGTTTCCAACGTCAACGGCGGCATCGCGCTGACCGCAGCACATGTCGGCGGCGGCATCGAAACGACCTCGGGCGACATCGACGTCGGCGCGAATTCGCGCGTCGAGGGTGGAATGCTCGTGAACAAGGACAACAGCTGGTTCCGCTTCGGCGTCAGCCGCGACCCGCGCGTCATCATCGGCCCGCATGCCATCGTGAAAGGCGATCTCGTTTTCAAGCGCGCCGTTCAGCTCTACGTCAGCGACAGCGCGACCATCGGCAAGATCGATGGCGCGAAGGCGATCCCGTTCAGCAGCGACAAACCGCCGCAGTAGCGCTCGTTTGACCAAGCATGTTTTCGCACGCCAGCCGCGCGGTCACTGCGCGGCCGCAACGTTCAGGTTACGTTCCCGATTGCGGGTGCAAGGTCGAATTGCATCGGCGATTTAGCCCTGATGCTCCGGCGCCGCGCAGTCGAAAGCGCTTCGACCGGATCCAGCGGTGCAATTCGCCCTGCTCCGCACCAACCGCGATAGCAGATGCTGAAAGCCGTTGGTGGCGGGTATCGCAAGACCATGTGCCTAGTCCCCAAAAAGGAGAATCCACATGTCAAACCTCATGCAAAAATCCATGGCGATGGCAACGTTTGCCGCACTGCTCGCGCTGGGCGCACCCGGTGCGCACGCCGCCCAAGCCCAACTGGACTGCAAATTGCGCTTTTCGCTCTCGGGCTGGTCCGCGATCTACAAGCACGCGGAGGGCCGGGGCATCGTCACGTGCGCAGATGGCAGCTCGATGCACGTCGCGATCGAAGCCAAGGGCGGCGGACTCACCGTTGGCAAGTCGCGAATCGACGGCGGCAAGGGAAAGTTCTCCGACGTCCGCACGATCGATGACGTTCTCGGGTCTTATGTGAACGGAGAAGCGCATGTCGGCGTCGTCAAGTCGGGTACCGCGCAATTGCTGACGAAGGGCACCGTGTCGCTGGCACTGGCTGGTGCCGGCGAAGGCGTCGACATCGGTCTCGACGTGGGCGAATTGACCCTGAAACGAGCCGAGCGGCGCGACTCTGCCGACCGGCATTAACGACGCCCCGCCAGCGGTATGACTCGCCTGCCGGTTCGCGAGTTCGTGCCGCTGCCTTTGCCGCCCGGTACTGCCGCGTGCGTACCGGGCGGCCCTCCAGCCAGTAGCCATCGCCCGCGCGGCGGATGTCCCCGCAAAAATCCCGCAGCGATGCCTGGCGTGCATCAGGTGGAAACCCTCGAATGCCATCCCGTCGATACTTGCAGGGTGTGTTGTTGTGCGCAGCGGTCCTGGCACAGGGCTGTGCGCCGCTGCGCACGGACTTCGTCAAGGAGCCCTCCGCGGCCTTGCCCGCCGTCACGGACACGGCGTCGGCACGCTATATCCAGTCCGAGCTGGATCTGCATCCCGGGCAATCGGGATTCCGCCTGCTGGCCGATGGCACGAATGCCCTGATGAGCCGCGTCGCGCTCGCCGACCACGCCGAACGTTCCATCGATCTGCAATATTTCATCTTCGACGACGATGCCACCGGGCGGCTGGTCGCCCAGCGCCTCATGGCCGCGGCGGATCGCGGCGTGCGCGTGCGCATTCTGCTCGACGATTTCGAGCTGTCCGGCAAGTACGCCTTGCTCGATGCCCTGAACGTGCACCCGAACATTTCCGTGCGCGTATTCAATCCTTTCCGGGCTCGCGCGGCGGAACCGATTAAAGCCATCGAATTGCTGTTGGAGTTTCGTCGGCTCAACAGACGCATGCACAACAAGTCATTCATCGTCGACAACGATGTCGCCATCATCGGCGGCCGCAATATCGGCGATGCCTATTTCGATGCGGACGGCACGAGCAATTTCCGCGATCTTGATGTCATCGCGATCGGGCCCGTGGTCGCCGCGGCCTCGCGCACGTTCGACGCCTACTGGAACAGCGATGCCGCGTATCCCGTCGCGGCGTTCGGCCTGCCGCGCCACCCGGGGCGCGACCTCGCGCGCACGCGTGCCGCGCTGGCGCACCATGCGCGACAGTTCGCCCAGTCGGACTACGCGCAGGCATCGCTCGACGAACTGCCCGGAGGCGCGACGGCCGACCGGAACGGTGCCTGGTTCTGGGGATCGGCTTCCTTGATCGCCGACGAGCCCGATAAGGTGCACGCGCGGGACGACCCGGCGCTGCGCATCGTGCCCCGCGTCAGGTCCCTGATCGCCGACGCCCGCCAGGAAGTGTTGCTGATTTCTCCGTACTTCGTCCCCGGCGACAGCGGCACGCGCCTGCTCTGCGATGCGGTCAAGCGCGGAACGGCGGTCAAGGTGCTCACCAATTCGCTGGCGTCGACGGACAGCACCGCCGCCCAGGCCGGCTATGCGCATTATCGGCGCGCACTGCTCGCATGCGGCGTCGAGCTGTACGAACTGCGCTCTGCGCGACGCCGGACGCGATCCGCAGAGTCCGGCGAAACCTGGTCCGCCACTTCGCTGCATGCCAAGGCCATCGTCATCGATCGGACGCTCGTGTTCATCGGTTCGATGAACATGGATCAACGTTCCCGCCTGTTGAACACGGAAATGGGAGCGATCGTCGACTCAGTCGGACTGGCACAGGCCGTCGCGGATTTTTTCGCTCAAGCGACCGAATCGGATCGTGCCTATCGCGTCGAGTGGGAACCGGATTCTCATCGCATGGTCTGGATGGACGGCAATGGCAGCGCCACGCACTTCGAGCCGGGAGCCGGCGTGAAACGGCGCCTGGAAGCAACGTTGTTGAGCCTACTGCCCATTGAGGGCCTTTTGTAGGCTGGCGGCGGCTGCCCTTGAACTTTTTCAGCCGGCCATTGCCGATGCCAAGCAAAACGCTGGGTTCTTCGAATGCCATTTCTTCTACAATCGGGACTTGCCGTTCGCTCCGGAGTCCTCATGCGCAACCTGACCATCACCGTTCTCGTCGCTTGCCTGCTCGCCGCCTGCGGACAGTCCACCCCGCCGGAGCCGGTCAAGATCGCGGCGACGACCGCTCCGAAACCCGAGCCGCTCAAGCCCACGACCGATGGCCATTTCGCGCCGGCGATCACGGCAGCGGATTTCGCCGGCTACGACCAGCGCCTGTCTTCGGACGAATTCGAAGGCCGAAAGCCGGGCACGATCGGTGAACGCATGACGACCACGTATCTGATCGACCAGTTCAAGAGCATGGGCCTCAAGCCCGGCAATGGCGACAGTTACCTGCAATCCGTTCCGGCCGTGGAAACGACCCTGCTCGACGGCGGCAAGGTCGCGCTGGACGTGACGGCTGGCGGCAAAGTGGAAACGTATAACTACCGTGGCGACCTCATCGTCGGCACACTGCAAGGCGTGCCGGATGTCGCGGTGAAGGATGCCGACATGGTGTTCGCCGGCTACGGCATCGTCGCGCCCGAATACCACTGGAACGACTATGCCGGTCTCGACGTCAAGGGCAAGATCGTGGTGGTGCTGGTCAACGATCCCGGCCACACGGACCCGGCCCTGTTCAAGGGCCGCAACATGACCTACTACGGGCGCTGGACCTACAAGTACGAAGAAGCCGCACGCCAGGGCGCTGCCGGCTGCCTGATCGTGCACGAAACCGGCGCCGCGGGTTATCCGTGGGAAGTGGTGGTCAACAGCTGGAGCGGCCCGCAGTTCAGCCTTGTTCCCGAAGCGTCCACGCCGCCGCGCCTGGCCGTGGCCGGCTGGCTGACCGGCGCCGCCGCGAAGCGCTTGTTCGCCGACTCCGGCGCCGATCTCGACGCGCTGGAAAAAGCCGCTGCGAAACCCGGTTTCGCGCCGGTGCCGCTCAAGGCCACCGCATCGATCGCGTTCCACAACCAGATCCGCAACATGCAGACCGACAACGTGTTGGCGCTGATGCCGGGCACCGCGCGCAAGGACGAAGTCATCGTCTACTCCGCGCACTGGGATCACTTCGGCCGCGACCCCACGCTCAAGGGCGACCCGATCTACAACGGCGCGGTCGACAACGGTACCGGTCTTTCCGCCCTGCTCGAAATCGCCGACGCGTTCGCGCACCAGGATCCGCCGCCGCAGCGCTCGATCCTGTTCCTGGCGCCGACGATGGAGGAAGCCGGTCTGCTCGGTTCGCAGTACTACACCCTGCATCCTGCGTTCCCGATGGCGAAGACCGTCGCCGAGATCAACATGGATGAACTTATCCCCATGGGCCGCACACACAACATGGCGATCATCGGATTTGGCCAATCGCAGATGGACCAGTACCTGGTCGATGCACTCAAGCCACAAGGCCGCACGATCAGCGCCGACGAGGAGCCGGAGAAAGGCTTCTTCTACCGCTCCGACCAGCTCAACTTCGCACGCCTGGGCGTGCCCGTGCTGTACGCGCGCGGCGGCTTCGACAAACTCGACGGCGGCGTCGCGGCCGGGCGCGCGGCCTACGACGATTTCACCGCGCACCGCTACCACAAGCCGGCCGACAACTACGACCCGAACTGGGACCTGTCTGGCGTCATCGAGGACGTGCAGGCGCTGTACGCGGTCGGCAAGCGTCTGGCGGACGAATCGACCTTTCCGCAATGGCTGCCCGGTAGCCAGTTCGGTGCCGTGCGTGAAGCATCATTGAAAGCAGCGGAAAAGCACTGACGCGAGCGCAGCGATGGACTTTGCCTTCGTCGTTCCCCTGCTGTTCGCCGCCGCCGTCCTCGCGGCGCTGATCGCGCTGGCGCAGGCCTTTGCCGTGCGCCGGCATTGGCGCGCGCGTCGGCGCTTCGCCTGCGCGCACCGCGGGGCCTGGTTCCTGGTGTTCGTCTTGTTGGCCCTCCTGCTCTGCGGACTCGGCCTGGCTCTGCGCAGCTACAGCCTGCTCAGCGCCGAAGCGCCGGTCGCAGGCGTGCAGTCGCGCCAGCTCGGGCCACAATGGTTCGGCGTGCGCGTGGATTTTCCCGATGGCACGCACCGAAGCGCCGACCTGCATGGCGACGAATGGCAACTCGACGCGCGCGTGATCAAGTGGGCCCCGCGCGCGATCGCGCTCGGGGCCAAGCCGTTGTTCCGAGTGGATCGCCTTTCCGGACGCTACCGCGATGCCACGCAAGCAGGCGCAACCTTGCCGACCGTTGTCGTGCTTGGTGCGAACCACGTCGTCGATTTGTGGCGGCTCAAACAGGACTTCCCGCGCTGGCTGCCGTGGATCGACGCCGACTATGGCAGCGCCGCCTTCCTGCCGCTGGTCGATGGCGGCATGTACAAGGTCACGATCAGTCCGCTCGGCGGCCTCGTCGCGCGACCGGCGGATGCGGCGACCGCGGAAAAACTCAAGGCGAGCGGTTGGTAGATTTTTGCGTGCGCAAGATTTTCTCGTACCGCCACGCATCCGCGCCATCCTCGTAAAAGCGGGCATGCGCGCCGAAACGGCGGTAGCCGAGGCTTTCGTACAGCGCAACCGCGCCAACGTTCTTCTGCGCCACTTCCAGGCGCATGCGCGTGCAACCCCGCGCGCGCACTCCGCGCTCGACCGCGCGCAACAGCGCCTTGGCGATACCGCGGCCACGCGCCGCGTCGTCCACGGCGATGGAATACAGTCGTGCGATGTCGCTGTCCTTGCGGAACAATACGACCGCCTTGCCGAGCAGGCCGTTCGTGTCGACCGCCGCCAGGACCTGCGCGCGCGGATTCGTCAGATGGTGCCGGTACTGGCGCGGCGAGAGGTGATCGGTCGTGAACGCACGGCGCTCCAGCGCGACCAGTGCGGGCAAGTCGGCAAGGGTGGCGCGGCGGATGCGGAACGCGGCGGGCATGGATGCGCAGCCTAGGCCAGCGCTGCAAATGACGCAATGCTGAATGCGAGAACGGTCGAGCTTGCGCGCGGTTTCGACTGTGTCAAACTAGCTTCCCCGAGCCTTGCGCCGATGTCCATGTCCGAGCCGCCGAGTACGTCCACAAGTATATTTTTTAACGGCGCGCGCGCATGAGCCGGCTCGTCATCGTGGTGGAAAAGGCGTCGGATTGGGGTTCGTATTTCCCATCCGACAATGTCGTCGCCGCGCAGGATTACCTCAAGGAATCCATCAGCCTGGACGACGAACGCGTGCAGGTGATCAACCTGTGCCGCAGTTACAAGTACCTGGGCATCGGCTACTACGTCTCGCTGCTCGCCGAGGCACGCGGGCACAAGGTGATCCCGTCGGTACGCACGATCAACGACCTGCGCAAGCGCGCGCTGTACGGCCTCGATATCGAGGACCTCAACCAGAAGCTCACGAATTTCCTTCCCGCCGGCGGCCGCGACACGACCGACCTGGGCGTACTGGTGTACTTCGGCGAGACCAGTTACGCGGCGTTGTCGGATCTGGCGCGCCAGGTTTTTGAAACCTTTCCCTGCCCGATCCTGCGCCTGGAGTTCGAACGCGACAAGGTCTGGCAGATCAGCGCGATCAAGCCGGCCAGCCTGCACACGCTGGCCGATCCGCAGGAAGATTCCTTCGCCGAGGCGCTGGACAAGTTCTCGAAGAAACTCTGGCGCAAACCGCGCGCGCGACGCCAGTATCGCTACGACATCGCCATGCTGGCCGACCCGAACGAGCAGATGCCGCCATCGAACAAGCGCGCGTTGAAGTCCTTCATCGAAGCCGGTCGCGAACTCGCCATCGAGGTGGAAACGATCGGCAAGAACGATTACTCGAGCCTCGCCGAATACGACGGCCTGTTCATCCGCGAAACAACGGCGCTGGACAGCCACACCTACCGCTTCGCCAACAAGGCCGAGAAAGAAGGCATGGTGGTGATCGACGATCCGGGTTCGATCCTCAAGTGCACGAACAAGATCTACCTGCACGACCTGCTCAAGTCGCGCAAACTGCCGACGCCGAAAACCGAAATCATCTACCGCGACGACGGCAAACGCCTGGAGGAATTGCCCGACTTACTCGGTTTCCCGATCGTGCTGAAAATTCCGGACGGTTCGTTTTCGCGCGGCATCGTGAAAGTGGAAACGCCCGAGCAGCTCAAGATCGCGGTGGACGACCTGTTCCAACACACCGCGCTGGTGCTGGCGCAGGAATTCGTGTTTACCGAGTTCGACTGGCGCATCGGCGTGCTCGATGGCGAGGCGCTGTACGCCTGCCAGTACTTCATGTCGCGTGGCCACTGGCAGATCTACAACCACGGCGCGAACGCAACGCAGAAGTCAGGCGGCTTCAAGACACTGCCTGTGCGCAGCGCGCCGGCGGATATCGTCAAGCTCGCGTTGAAGGCGACCGCGCCTATCGGCGACGGGCTCTACGGCGTGGACCTCAAGCAGGTCGGCAGCCGCAACGTGGTGATCGAAGTCAACGACAACCCGTCCATCGACGCCGGCGTGGAAGACGCCTATCTCGGCGACGACCTGTACCGGCGCATCATGTCCGAATTCCTGCGGCGCATGGAGAAGAAGCGTCTCGGCATCAAGGACTGATCGCGGCGCAAGCGCCGGGCCTGCCGCGCGGGCCGGCGGTGGCGCGTTCGTCTGACGAGGAACGAACGCGCCACCGCCAGCAAACTGTGCCGGCGCAGCAGGACAAGGTCGATCACGGGTGCAACGATCAGCCAGAACGGCAGCCAGCCCAGCAATTGATCGTGTTCGCGCAGCGGCGGAAATAGTCCGCATATGACCGCGCCAGCCGCAATCCAGATCCAGAGCAGGTTTTCGATGGCGTTTGTACGCGTGACCGGGATAGACATGCTCGGCATGGATGATCTCCTACGTGGCGTTAGGCGCATCCTCACCCGTGCCGGTCTCACTGATTGAGATCGCGCGCTCGTCTATACTGCCGCGCGTGGAAACCCCGCACTTCCTGCAATACGCCGTAATGTTCCTCGCCACCGCAGTGATAGCGGTGTCGCTATCGCGGCGTGCGGGCCTGGGCGCCGTGCTCGGCTATCTGGCTGCCGGCGCCGTGATCGGTCCGCATGTGCTCGGGCTTGCGCCGGACATGAGCCAGGCCTCGCAATTTTCCGAGCTCGGCGTGATCTTTTTGCTGTTCATCATCGGCCTTGAGCTTTCACCGCAACGGCTATGGGTCATGCGGCGCGCGGTTTTCGGCGCAGGTGCCGCGCAGGTCGTGGTGTCGGCCTTGCTGCTCGGTGGTGTAGCCTGGCTGCTCGGTGTCCGCCTCAATTCCGCTCTGATCATCGGCCTGGGTCTCGCCCTGTCGTCGACCGCGCTCGGCCTGCAGATCCTGGCCGAACGCAAGGAACTGGCGAGTCCGTACGGCCGCCTCGCTTTCGCGATCCTGCTGTTTCAGGACATCGCCGCCATTCCGATCCTTGCCCTGATCCCGCTGCTCGGCACGCATGTGACTATTGTGTCGCCGGCGACGGAAGGCCTGACCGTGGCGAAGATCATCACCGTGATCGCCGCGGTCGTGGTCGGTGGCAGATGGCTGCTACGCCCGATATTCCGCACCGTCGCCGGCCTGGGCATTCCCGAGGTTTTCACGGCGACGGCATTGTTGGTCGTGCTCGGCGTGGCCTGGCTCATGCAACTGGCCGGCATGCAGATGTCGCTCGGCGCGTTCCTCGCCGGCGTACTGCTCGCGGATTCCGAATACCGCCACGAAATCGAAGCGCAGATCGAACCGTTCAAGGGTTTGCTGCTCGGCCTGTTTTTCCTGAGCGTCGGGGTATCGCTGGATCTGGGCCTGATCCGGCGCGAGCCGTTGCAGATCGCGGCGATCGTGGCGGCACTGCTCGCGCTCAAGTCGGCGGTCCTGCTCGCAGTCGGCAAGCTGTCGGGCAAGCTCGACTTCGCCGGTGGCTTGCGCCTGGCGACAGTTTTGGCCGGGGGCGGCGAATTTGCTTTCGTCGTTTTTGATCTGGCCGCGCAGAACGGTTTGCTGGTGAGCGCGCAACACGATGCGCTGGTAGTGGCGGTCACTTTGTCGATGGCGCTTACGCCGCTGTCGATGATCGTGGTATCGCGCTGGCTGGCGACGCGCAAGCCGCCTGCGCCGCCGCCATTCGATGCGATCGTCGACGAGCATCCGCGCGTGATCATCGCCGGCTATGGCCGCATGGGCCAGATCGTGTCGCGCATCCTGCGCGCCCAGCGCATCACATTCACCGCGCTGGAGACTTCCGCCGAGCAGGTTGATTTCTCGCGCCGCTTCGGCAGCCACATCTATTTTGGCGACCCGGCACGACCGGAGCTGTTGCGCGCCGCGGGTGCGGACAAAGCTGAAATCTTTGTTCTCGCCACCGATGACCCGGAAGCGAACCTGCGCACTGCGCGTATGGTCAAGCGCACGTTTCCGCACCTGAAAATCGTCGCGCGCGCGCGCAATCGCCAGCACGCATTCCGCCTGATGGACCTTAGCATTGCGGATGCCGACGTCGTACGCGAAACCCTGTACTCGAGCCTGGAAATGACGCGTCGCGTGCTGATCGACCTCGGGCTGGATCCCGCACTGGCAACCGAACATGTGGAAAAATTCCGCATGCACGATGCGCACCTGTTGCAAGCACAGTATCTGGTCTACGACGATGAAGCAGCGCTGGTGCAGACAAGCAAGGAGGCGCTCGCCGACCTGGGGCGGTTGTTCGAAGCCGATCGCGGTGACGAGACGCCGGCCGCGAAATAGCCTGCCGCGATCAGATCGCCCAGCGCCGGGTGGAGTCGCCGGCGAGTTCTGCCGCGACGTCCACGAAGCCCAGCCGGTGCGCCACCTCGCGTGGCGTGCGCTCGAGCAGGTCTCGTGCGGAACGATCCGCGCCCGCTGTAAGCAACGCGCGCGCCGGCAACAGCAGGCCATGCATCGCGCAGGCGTGAAGCGGTCCGACGCCGCGTTCATCCTGCACGTCGATCCCTGCGCCACGCCCGCGCAACACGTCGAGCAAGCCGAGCAGCGCCTTCTGGTCTGCGCCACTGCGTGGCGGTGCGTGTGCGCCGAGCAGGATCAGCAATGGGGTCTGTCCGTCGGCATTGCGCGCATCGACGGTGGCGCCGGCATCCAGCAGCATTTCGAACAGACGTCGCGCCGCCTGCGTATCGCCTCCGGCGAATGCGAATTGTGCGGCGGCGTGCAGCGGGCGCATGCCGAGTGCGTCGGCGCCATCGGCCTGAGCAGCGTGCGCAAGCAGTACTTCGGTGGCTTCCACATCGCCGCGTCCTGCCGCCGCCATCAACACCGTGCGCCCACCGGCCAGCGGCTGGTCAACCACGGCACCACGTGCGATCAGCAATTCCATGACGTCCTTGTCGCGCACCGCCACGGCTGCACTCAATGCCGTAGCGCCATCGTTTGCCGTGTGCGCTGGGTTTGCGCCGCGATCGAGCAACACTGCGACGACGCCCGTGTGCCCGCGACCGGCCGCGTGCAGCAAGGCGCTGGCGCCGTAGCCGTCAACGGCATCCACCGGCAATCCCAATTCCAGCAACTTGCCGACCGCATCCGCGTCGCCCATCGACGCCGCAGCAATCGTGTCGCTGCCGCGCAGGCGCCGGTGCGGCAGCTTCCAGGCGGGCCAGTTCAGCCAGCGTTGTACGCCGGATTGTCCGCGCGCCAGCGCTGTACCGAGCGGGGTTTCATTATTGCTCGCACTCACTTCCGGATCGGCACCGGCACGCAGCAGCATCTTGATTGCGGCTTCGCAGGCCGTTGCCGGCGCCGCAAGCGCGGAAAACAAAGGCGTGCGGCCGTGCCGGTCGCGTGCCTGCGGATCGGCGCCATCGTCGAGCAAGCGCCCGGCAAGGCCGAGCCAACCGTGAGCTACCGCGAGCATGAGTGGCGTCCTGCCATCAACTTCAGCACGGAAGACCTCGGCACCGCGATCGACGAGGATCAACGCGAGAGTTTGCGCGTCCGCATCGGCAACTGCTGCTGCGAATCCGGCGCACAGTTGCGCGATGGCATTCGTGCCCGCCGGCTGCACGCCGGCATCGACCAGATCGTGCGCGGCCCGGATTCCGGCAGGCAGGCAGGCGATGGCATGCTGCAAGAGCGTGCTGCCTTCCAGGCTCGTGTTCGGGTCCAGGCCATGCTGGAGAAGCCAGCGCCGCGGCGCCGCATCCGCATGCACGATCAATTCGACAAACAGCTGTGCAAGCGTTGCTGCCGGCCACTCACGAACGCACGCAGAAAACCCATCGACAATGTGCCAATGCCCAAAGCGCAGTGCATCCAGCAAGTGCGCGGGTGAATTCTCCGCGTGTGTTCGCCCCGGCGCGGCACCGGGCAGGTTTGCCGGGCGCGGAAAATCCGGTTCGATCAGGGCGACTATGTTCCAGCGTCCGGCAGCGGCCGCGCACTCCACGGCGCGCTTTCCATCCCTGGCGACGAGTTGGCGTGAGATGCCAAAGGTCAGAAGCCTCCTTACGGTTTCCTCACCAGCGCGCAATGACTGCGCGGCGATCATGAGCGCGCTGCGCCCGGCGGCATCAACGGCGTCCGGCGCTGGCCGTTGCGCGATCAGCACATCCAGTACGGCGTGTGCATCGGCGCGAGCGGCTTCCATCAATGCGGTGGTTCCTTGCGCATCGGCGAGGTCTACACGCGCACCCGCCTCGATCAGCGCACTGGCAATCGCGGTGTGCCCGTGCAATGCCGCCGCCATCAGCGCGGTACGCTGCATGACATCGCGAACATCCACGCGCGCCTTGCGCTTGAGCAGCATGCGTACACCTTGCTCGTCATCTTCCTCGACCGATGCCGCCGCGATCAACGCGGGCTGTCCCGACCCGTTCTCGATCCTGGCGCCACGTTCGAGCAGGAATCGAACGAGTTCCCAATTCGCGGCTTCGCACGCGCGCGCCAATGGCGACTGCCCCTCGCGGTTGATGGCGTCGATGCGCGCACCGGCATCACACAGCAAAGCTGCAACAATCGGAGTCGTGCTCAATGCCGCGTAATGCAAGGGCGTGTTGCCATCCGCATCGGCACAGTCCGGGGCAGCACCGTTGGTCAGCAGCGTCATCACCGCATCCGGCCGGCCGTCGCGGCTGTCGCGCGTCGCCGCGATCAGCAGCGGCAATCCCGCATGTACCTGATGCAGATTCGCGCCCCTGGCAATGAAACCGCGCAGCAGGCGATTATCCGGGCTGAGCACGGCCAGCACCAATGCGCTGCGCTGGTCGCGGTCGCCTGCCGGCGGCACGCCATCGGGATTGGCGCCATGTTCCAGCGCCGACAATGCAAGCTGGGTCTGGCCGGCACGCACGCAGCGCAATAGCATGGCGTCGAGATCCTCGGCGCCGAGGCTGGCGGGCGCGATGTCCGGCGTTCGCTCGTACACTTCATCCACAGCCATCATTGCCGCCGGTGGCCGCACGGATTCAGCACGAGCGCGCTGGAGGTCGACGAGAAGCGCTACCGCGCTGCGCTGGACGACCACCCAGATCAATGGCAATGCGACCACTGCATATATGCCAAGCGCAATCGGTCGAACGTCCGGCGAAACCGGCACGCCGAAGCCGGACAACGCAAGTGCGCCCTGGGTTAGTGTCAACAGCGCAATCGCAGCCAGCAGTCCATGGCCAAAAAACAATTCGTTGTCGGCGGTCAGTTTCCACGCGTCGGCCAGAATTCCATCCGCCTTCGTCGCGCCTGGATTGCGCGCGCGCCGGTGCCGAACGTCCATGGCGGCCAGGCCATAGGCTGGCCATATGCGCCACAGCAGCAGCAGGGCAAGAACCGCGGCAGCCGAGACGACCAACACCTGGCCCAGTGAAATGGCTCCGTGCAATTCATGCAACGGGTATCCCAGCAAGATTGCACCGAGCAGGGTATAGCCGGAAAGCAGCCCTAAGAACGCGAGCGCGCCATGCCACGCGTCGCGCCAACTGTCGCTCCGACGTAAATATGCCAACTCGCCTACGACCACCGAACCGGCTGTGTTTGCGATCAGCAGGACGAGAAGCGACAGGACGCCGGTGGTGAATGCAGCGGTCAGGTATCCGGCAAGTACGATGACAAGGCTGACGATGATCGATCTCGCATTGTTCGCCCAAGGCAATCGTCTTTTCTGCATCTTGCTTGCGAATCGGGAACTGGCAGGCGCGAGTATATCGGCATGCGCAAACAAAAACCCCCAGGGGGAAGCCCTGGGGGTTGGAAGAAGTGCTCAGCAATGACCTACTCTCACATGGCTTAAGCCACACTACCATCGGCGCGTGCGCGTTTCACTTCCGAGTTCGGGAT
>JAFEFD010000514.1 GCA_018240765.1 Pseudomonadota bacterium
CCGCGCAAGCGGTACACATGCGCCAATCCGCTTTCGAAGACCGGATCGGCCGGATACTCCCGCTGGCCGCCAATGATCGCGGCACGCTGCTCGTCGTAACGCCATTGCGAACCGGAGTACAGCAGGATCAGGCTTTCGCGCGGAAGCGGTGCGTCCCCGGCGACCTGCAACAGCGCAACATCGTGCGGCAGCAACAGATAGATCAGGCGCAGGAACACGTAGTTCGAATCCGCCGCCACGAGCAGGCGTTGCCCGGGCGGTTGCGAATCCAGCCAGCCGGCCACCTGCCCAGCCATGAAGGCCAGATCCTGATCCGGCAACAGGCGTTGGCGCTCATCCCAGTTCTTGTCCGCGTACAAGTGTTCGGTCAGCGCATGGCGCATGGAAAAATCGTGCAGCCAGCGCGCATCCAGCGCGGCCCACAGCAGCAGCGCCCCCAGCGCAATGCCGCGCACTTGGCGTTGCCACGGCCAGCCCAGGATCGTTGCCAGGACAAGAAGGCTCAGCGCAACGCCGACTCCAAGGATCGGCAATGGCGAGGCGGTACCGTAGGTGGCGCGATCCGGCACCAACGCGCTGATCGAGTGCAGCGCCCACGGCACGTAGGCGAACGACGCTGTCGTCAATGCGGCAAGGCCGCCATGCCACGACAGCGACGCCAGCTCCGCGCAGTCGAAGCGGAACGGTTTGAATGCGACGCTCGGCGGCACCAGTTGCGCGGTGGCGTATTCGGCGAAACCCAGTTCGACGATGTCGCCCTGCCAATCCGGCAGCTTGCGCAGATCCACGGTCTGCCAGCCCGGGCCCGGCCACGGCACGGTGATGCCATGCACGTCGTTCGGCGAATCGGCGCGGCGAAACACCAGCGACAGTTCCAGTGTCTGCGGAAATCCGTCGAAGCGATAGCGCAGGATCGGATAATCGGCGGCACGGATATCGTTCAACGCCGTCGATTGCAGGGCATTGCCATCGTCGCCAACCGCGCCGACGCGCAAGCTGCTTTCGTCCTGTACTCCTGCGCCGAGCACGACACGGAAGGCATCGCCGGCCAGTGTTTTCGTGTGCAACGGGTGCAATGGCGTGCGCCACGAAAGCCCTGTCGCCCATCCGAGCACGATGATCCACACCAGCACCAGAGCGACGGCGCATGCGACGCGGCGCATCATGCGGCAGCTTCCAGGCGTGCGAGTTCCGCGACGGAAAAACCGGCGGCCAGGCGCGCATCCACATTGAACGGACCCTTGATGGCGCCGCGCATGTGTTCGGCAATCAATGCGGCGAAGGTGGCATCCGGGTCGCGCCCTTCGCGTGCGCAGCAGTACGCGAACCAGCGTGAACCGGCGGCGACGTGGGCGACTTCCTCGCGCAGGATGATCTCGAGAATCTCCGCGCTGGCGGCATCGCCGACGTCGCGCAGCCGCCCGATCATGCCGGGCGTGACGTCGAGGCCGCGCGCCTCGAGCACGCGCGGCACCAGGGCCATGCGCGCGAGGCACGAATCGGCCGTCTTTACCGCCATTTCCCACAAGCCATCGTGGGCATCGAAATCACCGTAGCTGCCGCCGAATTCGGCCATGCGCGCCTGTACCAGCGAAAAATGCCGCGCCTCGTCGGCGGCAACGCCTATCCAGTCGCGGTAGTACTCCAGCGGCATGCCGCGAAAGCGGTAGACCGCATCCCAGGCCAGGTTGATCGCATTGAATTCGATGTGGGCAACGGCGTGCAGCAACGCAAGTCGCCCTTCCGGTGTGCCGAGTCCGCGCCGCGGCAATGCTCGCGGCGAAACCAGGCGCGGGCGCGGCGGGCGCCCGGCCACCGGAATCGGTTCCGGCGGCGGCGCACCGGTTAAGACGGTCAGCAGACCCGCCGCAAAATCCTGCGCGGCACGAGCGCTCGCCGCCAGTTTCGCGGCAGGATCGGCCAGCCGCAGGCAATGTTCGGCGCGGGCATGCACACCGTCCATCACGAAGCGCGGCGTTGGCTCTTGGCGGTATCCGAACGCGCGAATTCCAGATCGCGCAGGTAGGTCGGCTCGACGCCGGTGACGTATTCACCGTTGAAGCACGAGCTGTCGAAGCGGGTGAGCTTTTCGTTGCCCTCGGCGACCGCGGCCTCGAGGTCGGCGAGGTCCTGGTAGACCAGCCAGTCGGCGCCGATCAATTCCTGCACTTGCTGTTCCGTGCGGTCGTGCGCGACCAGTTCCGCCGGCGCCGGCATGTCGATACCGTAGACATTCGGAAAACGCACCGGCGGCGCGGCCGAGGCGAAGTAGACTTTTTTCGCACCGGCCTCGCGCGCCATCTGGATGATCTGCCTGGACGTGGTGCCGCGCACGATGGAATCGTCGACCAGCAGCACGACCTTGTTGCGGAATTCCAGCTCGATCGCGTTCAACTTGCGGCGCACCGATTTCACGCGCTCGCTTTGCCCGGGCATGATGAAGGTACGGCCGATGTAACGGTTCTTGACGAAGCCTTCGCGCATCGGGATGCCGAGCGTCAGCGCCAGCGAACTGGCCGCCGTACGTGCGGTGTCGGGAATCGGTATCACCGCATCGATGTCGTGCTCGGGCTTCAGGCGCGCGATTTTCGCCGCCAGGCGCTCACCCATGCGCAAGCGCGCCTTGTACACCGAGACGTCCTCGATCATCGAATCCGGCCGCGCCAGGTAGACATATTCGAAAATGCACGGTGCATGCGGATAGCCTTCGGCGCAATGGCGGCTGTGCAGATGGCCGTCCAGCGTCAGCAGCACCGCCTCGCCCGGCGCGATGTCGCGCAGGCGCTTGAAGCCGAGGATGTCGAGCGCCACCGACTCGGACGCCACCGCGTATTCCTTGCCCGCGTCGGTATCGCGCTCGCCCAGCACGAGCGGACGGATCCCGTACGGGTCGCGGAACGCGACGATGCCGTAGCCGAGCAGCAGCGAGACGATGGCGTAGCCGCCGCGCGCGCGCGCGTGCACGCCTGCGACGGCCTTGAAGATGTGATCCGGCGTCAACGCGTGGCGTTCCTGTATCTGCAACTCGTGGGCCAGAATGTTGAGCAGGATTTCCGAATCCGAATCCGTGTTGATATGGCGGCGATCGTCCTCGAACATCTCGCGGCGCAGCGTCGCGGTGTTCACCAGGTTGCCGTTGTGACCGAGCGCGATGCCATAGGGCGAATTGACATAGAAGGGCTGGGCCTCGGCTGTACTTTCCGATCCCGCCGTCGGATAGCGGCAGTGGCCGATGCCGACGCGGCCGCGCAGCTTGAGCATGTCGGCGGCGCCGAACACGTCGCGCACCAGTCCCGCACCCTTGTGCAGGCGCAGGCGTTCGCCATCGACCGTGGCGATGCCGGCGGCATCCTGACCACGATGCTGCAACACGGTCAGTGCGTCATACAACGACGCCGCGACTTCGGATTTGCCGACGATCCCGATGATCCCGCACATGGATGTTTCGCCTTTTCGATCAGACTGCCGAATGATGCTGGGGATCCGCCGACTTTTGCGGTGCAACCGGAATCCGGGGGACGATATTTTGCCAATCAAGATACTTTGCCGCTTCCGGCGGCAATTGCTGCGACAGCCATTGCGCATAGCCCTGGAACGTCGGCAGCAATTGCGACTGATGCCACCACGAATCGCGCGGCAGCGGCGTGAACCCGAGCAGCAGCACCGTGATCGTTACCAACGCCAGTCCACGCACGAGCCCAAACACCATGCCGAGCAGTCGGTCGTTGCCGGACAAGCCGCCGCCGGCGACGACCTTGCGCATCGCGAATCCGACGATACCGCCGATCAGCAGGATCGCCACGAAGCACAGGCCATATCCGAGCAACAGCCGGATCGAGGTTTCCTGTATCGCGGTGAACTTCGCCGCGAGCGCATCGCCGAATTGCCACGCAAACCAGAACGCCAGCACCCATCCGGCCAATGCCAGCACTTCGCCGATGAAGCCGCGCGCCAGGCCCATCAGGATCGACAGGCCAATCGCGGCGAGGATGCAGTAGTCGGCGAAGTTCATCTTATGGTTGCGTGACGATCATTCCTTTCACTTTCAGTTTCGCGTCGATGTCACCGCGCGCCTTGTCGGCGCCGCCGCGATCCGCATAGGGTCCGGCGCGAACCTTCCACAAGGTCGCGTCGCCGCTGCCGACGCGTTCGACGAATCCGGCAAAGGACGCCCCGCGCAGGCGGTCGCGCAATTTGTTCGCCTCGGCCTCGGACTTGAACGCGCCAAGCTGCACGGCCCAGCCGCCGGCGCGCTTGGCCGGCAATGCGCTGGCTGGTGCATCCGCTGTCGGCTGCGCCGTGGCGGCGAGTTCGACCACGCTGCTCGGCACTTTCGGCTCGGCCTGCTTGATATTCAGGCGTGCGGTTTCCGCTGCGGCACGGTCCGCATAAGGACCGACGCGCACGCGCTGCATCGACTTGCCCTGGTAATCGGTGGCTTCGTCGTAGGCCGCGAAGCCGCGTTTCTTCAGCGTGGCAACCAGTGCATCGGCGTGTCCGCGGTCTGCGTAAACACCCAGGTGCACGACAAAGCGGCCCTCTGCGGCGGCTGGCGATGGTGGCGGAGCGACTGTAGCAACTGGCGCGGCAACCGGCTTGACGGGCTCCGTCTTGGGCGGCACAGCCGGCTGCTCGACCGCCGGCGCAGGCTTGGAATCTTCCGGACGCGCATCGGCTTTCGACGCGGCCTTGGTATCCACGGTGACGACCTTGTCGGGATTCGCGGACGGCGCCGGAGTCGATTCCGCGCCATTCACCGGCAACGTGCGGGTCTGGAAATCGCGGTCGGGCGGCTTGGGGATATCCAGGTTCAGGGTGGTGTTCTGCGGTTGCGGCGGCGCGTTGCCCAGGAACATGGGCACGAGAATCACGGCCAGCGCGATCAGCACGGCGGCGCCGATCAGGCGTTGTTTCAAGGCGGAATCCATCAGCGGCTCCTCGACGACCGACGCGATCGAATCGGCGCGATTATACCCGCTCGCCCGTGCGATATCCGTTACGCCGCGCCCATTCCAGCGCCGGCGCGGCGACGAAAAACGAACCGAAAGCGAGAATGCGATCGGCCGCGGTGGCCTGTGCGCATGCGGCATCGAGCGCGGCATCGACGCTGCCGTATTCATCCGCATTCACCGCCGCAGCCCGTTCGCGCAATTGCGCCGCGTTCAGGCCGCGCGGACTGTCTGCAGCCAACGCGCACAAGCTCCAATGCGCAATGTGCGCCACGAGTGGAATCGTGATTCCGGTAATGTCCTTGTCGGCGAGCGCGCCGAAAACCGCGATGTTGCGTCCGCGCGGAGGATGTTCGGCCAGCCATTGCGCCAGCACGCGCGCGGCCTGCGGGTTGTGGCCGACATCGACCACCAGTTCCGCGGCACCGTCCTTGTGCAGGCGCTGCAGGCGCGCCGCCACGCGCGCCTCGCGCACACCTTGCGCGATCGCACGCGCATCCCAGCCGATCCGGTCGCGCAGGCAGTGCAAGGCCATGATCGCCGCGGACGCATTGTCGATCTGGCAGGGCGCGGCGAGGCCGGGTTCGGGCAACAGCAGCGATTCGCCGCCGCTGTCCCAGCGCCAGCAATCGATCTGCGGCGAGATGCGGAAATCATGGTCCGCCCACACGATCCGCGCGCCGATACGAGCGGCCTCATCCAGCAACCCGCGCGGTGGCGCGCGCATGCCGATGATGGCCGGTCGATCCTTGCGGAAAATGCCCGCCTTTTCGCGACCGATGAGGTCGACGTCATTGCCGAGCCAGTCCTGGTGATCCAGATCCACGGTGACGACGATGGCGACATCGGCATCGACGATATTCACCGCGTCGAGCCGGCCACCGAGTCCGACTTCGAGCACGGCCACGTCGAGTTTATTTTGTGCAAATATCCACAATGCGGCAAGCGTGCCGAATTCAAAATAGGTAAGCGGAATTTCCCTGCGTATCGCTTCGATGCGCTCAAACGCGTCGATCAGCGCGGCATCGTCGGCATCGACACCGGCGACGCGGACGCGCTCGTTGTAGCGCAGCAGGTGCGGCGAGGTGTAACAACCGGTGCGTTTGCCCGCCGCCGCCAGCATCGCTTCGAGGAACGCGACCGTGGAGCCCTTGCCATTCGTGCCGCCGACGGTGATGACGATCGGCGCCGGGGCCGGCGCGCCCATGCGGCGCCAGGTTTCGCGGACGCGATCCAGGCCCAGCTCAATGCTGCGCGGGTGAGTGCGCTGCTGATAGTCCAGCCATCCGGCTAACGTCTTGACGGACACGTCTTGCGGTCAGGCCGCCTTCGGCTGGCGCATCAACAACGCGAACACGTCGGCGAGTCTGTCGCGCATCTCGCGACGGTCGACGATCATGTCGATGGCGCC
>JAFEFD010000515.1 GCA_018240765.1 Pseudomonadota bacterium
TCGATCCGGCGCTTCAGGTCATGGCGCAAAGCAATGGTCGAGCGGATACACTGATCGTGCTTGCGGCGCAGGTGCCGGTTGCGCTCTTGCGCCAGGATGGCGACTACCTCGCGCGCCGCCGCAATCTGGTCGACACTCTGCGTGCCACCGCGGATGTATCGCAGGAGTCGCTGCGACATTGGCTTGACGGTCGCGGCATCGCGTATCGCAGCTTCTGGATCGTCAACATGATCCAGGCGCAGCTCACGCCGGAACAGGTTCGCGAACTGGCTTCACGCAGTGACGTGACACGGCTTGACGGCAATCGACCGCAGATGCTGCACCTGCCGACACCACCGGCAACGCCGATGCAACCCGAGTCCGTGGAGTCGGTGGAGTGGGGCGTGAGCAAGATTCGCGCACCGCAGGTCTGGGCCTTGGGCATCACCGGCCAGGGCGTAACCGTCGCCGGGCAAGACACCGGCATCCGCTGGACCCACAATGCGCTCAAGCCGCATTACCGCGGCTGGAACGGCGCCAGCGCGAATCACAACTTCAACTGGCACGATGCGATCCATGATTCGATCGGCAATCCGTGCGGCAACGATTCCCTCGCGCCCTGCGACGATAATGGCCATGGTTCGCACACGGTTGGGACCATGGTCGGCGACGATGGCGCCGGCAACCAGATCGGCGTAGCGCCCGGCGCGAAGTGGATCGGCTGTCGCAACATGGACGCGGGCAACGGTACTCCGGCACGCTACAACGAATGCGCGCAGTGGCTGCTGGCGCCAACCGATTTGTCCGGCAACAATCCAGACCCCGCGAAGGCGCCGGATATCGTCAGCAATTCCTGGGGTTGTCCGAGTTCGGAAGGCTGCACGGCAGGCAACGAGGTCAAGACGGCAATCGACAATCTGGTCGCTGGCGGCATCCTGTTCGTTGCCGCAGCTGGCAACGATGGGCCTGCCTGCAACACAATCTTCGATCAGCCCGCGACACTGGACAGTGCTTTCACCATCGGCTCGATGACGAGCAGCGACACCATGTCGGGCTTCTCCAGCCGCGGCCCGGTGACCGGCGCGAATCGCGTCAAACCCGATGTCGTCGCGCCTGGATCGAGCGTGCGCTCGGTGACCAACGCCAGCGATTCCGCCTATGGAGTGATGAGCGGAACCAGCATGGCCACGCCGCATGTGACCGGTGCGGCGGCTTTGGTTATGGCCGTCAATCCGGCGTTGAAAGGCAATCCGCAACGCGTCATGGACATCCTGCGCCAGACCGCGGTGCCGATCAGCAGCACGCAGGTTTGCGGCAGCATTGCGGCAACGACGTTTCCCAACCCCGTGCAAGGATATGGGCGCGTGGATGCCTATGCCGCCGTGATTCTGGCGGACACGATCTTCAAGAATGGATTCGAGTAGCCCCGCGCGGCCCGCTGCCGGCGTTGGCGCTACACTGGCGGCCATGCCAGTACCCGATTCTGCTGCGGCGAAACCTGGTGATGATCGCCTGATCGTCGCGATCTCCTCGCGCGCGCTGTTCGACCTCGGCGAAAGCCACGAACTGTTCGAACGCGAAGGTATCGACGAATACCGCCGGTTCCAGATGACGCGCGAAAACGAACTGCTCGCGCCGGGCATCGCGTTTCCACTGGTGCGCAAGCTGTTGCACCTGAACGAAGGCGCCGACGAGCCGCGCGTGGAAGTGGTGCTGCTGTCGCGAAATTCCGCCGACACCGGGCTGCGCATCTTCAATTCCATCGAACATTACGGGCTGCAGATTGCGCGCGCGGTGTTCACCGGCGGTGCGCCGACCTCGCCCTACGTGCCGTCATTCGGCGCGCAATTGTTCCTGTCGGCGAATCCGGAAAGCGTCGCTGCGGCGCTTGCGTCAGGAATCGCGGCGGCAACGATCCTGCCGTCGAAAGCGCCGCAATTTGCGTCGGATCAATTGCGCATCGCCTTTGACGGCGACGCGGTGATTTTCGGCGACGAATCCGAACGTGTCTCGCAGGAGCAGGGCATCGAGGCGTTTCATCGCAATGAGGTCGAAAACGCCGACAAGCCGCTGTCCGGCGGGCCGTTTCGTGGATTCCTCGCCGCGCTGCATCGCCTGCAAGCCGCGTTTCCGGCTGGCGATGACTCTCCGATCCGCACCGCCTTGGTCACCGCGCGTTCGGCGCCGGCACACAAGCGCGTGATCCTGACCCTGCGTGGCTGGGGCGTGCGCCTGGACGAAGCGTTGTTCCTTGGCGGCCGCGACAAGGGGCCGTTCCTGCAGACCTTCGGGGCCGACATTTTCTTCGACGATTCGCACGCCAACGTCGAATCCGCGCGCCGGCACGTGGCAACCGGTCATGTGCCGCATGGGGTGCGTAATCGCAAAGGCGCGGGCATGTGAGCATCGAGGATTTCATCGAGGTTCGCGAAAGCGATGATGCACCCGCTGCGTTGGAATCGCTGTTCAGGCGCAAGCATGCACGCGCGTTGCCGCAGTTTCCGCATCACGTGGCGGCGTACTATCGCGGTGAACGAAACGCTGTTCCGGTTTGCTACGTGCACTTCACCGATTGCGGTGACATCCTGCTCGGCGGCGGCGCGTGCGTGGACAACCGCATGCTGCGGCGAATGACGGAGGACCAGCGTGCGGCGGTGCATGCGGCCGGTGGCATGTACCATCATGTGCTGGCGTGGTCGGTACGACACTTCGCGCCGCGTTTTGACGCGATCTTCGGCTATTGCGGCGACGCGTTGGCCGAGCGCGTGGATCGTGCCGTCGGTTTCCAGCCGACCGCGCACGAACGCCTGCTCGTGTACTGGACGCGCGACGTCGATGCGCGTCGACGCGGGCACATGATCGAAAAAGCCAACGCGTTCGTGCCGTTCTGAAAGGGGGAAAACGATGCCGCTTCCCGCAAAACCCGATTTCCTGCTGATTTCCGCCATCGACGATCCGCAACCGATCGTCGGCGAGTTGTTCCAGCGCAAGTTCGGCCACCCGATTCCGGATTGGAAGCATGACATCGTCGCTTTCGTGCGCCGCGCCGACGGACTGCTGGCACCGATGTCGTACGCGAAGTTCATGCCGTTCGGCAGCGTGATGCTGGTCGGTGGCTGCGCAACCGACGGACGCGCGTTCGCACATCTGGACGACGCACAAAGAACCGCTTTGGCGGCGAGCGGTGGGGCAATGACGCAACTGCTGCGCTATGGTTTCGCTCGCTTTGCGGATTCCTGCGATGCATATTTCGGCTATTGCGGCGACGCGCGTGCCTGGGAAGTCGATCTTTCCGCCGGCTTCGAGCCGACCGGGCACGACAAGCTGCTCGCGCACTGGCACAAGCCGATCAACGATCAGCTCAAGCGCGGACTCGTCGCCATGGCGCAGGCGCTGGGGCCGTTCTAGCGCGCGACCTGCTCCAGGATTGCGCGCAACGCCTGCGGCGATTTCCAGTGCCAGCCGCAGATGTAGCGCGACAGATTCCACCGGTCGCTGGATTCGTCAACAGGGCTCGCGCCGTCGCCGAATGCTGCGCGCATGCCGTGCTCGGATTGATGGCGTGGGAAGTAATCCGTGCGCAGGTAATCGTTGACGTGACCGTAGGGATAGCAGAACAGCGTCGTGTGCGCCGGTGCAATCGCGGCGTCGATCAGGCGCGTGGCCTGCGCGATTTCCGCATCCGCACGTTTGTAAGTGTCGACGGGATGGAACGAGCCGCGCTGCATGCCGTCAATGCCTGGTGATGGAATCGCAGCGTGGTTGTGGTCGAAACTGTGGTTCTCGATGGCGATGCGGCCGGATGCCAACGCCGGTTTCCACCATGCGTCCCGCATCCAGTCACGACCTGCAAGGCAGTTGCGGTCGAGATGATCGCGCGCCTCGCGCGAGGCGATCACGAAGCAGGTCAGGTGCAAATCCGGCTGCGCCGCCGCGCCGCGTTCGGCGATGAAATCCATCATGGCGTTGAACAGGCTGCGCTGGGAGCCGTACGTCGGATGGTCGAGGTCGAACCAGTCGAAATCCGAACCGTCGTCGCAGGTCAGCGCCACGCAGCGCGACAGGTCGCGGTCGGCACTGCCCAGAAGCTGATCCACGACCCAGTGCAACGGGACGATGCGCAGGCCCAGGTCGTCGATCAGGCGCAGGTCGGCGGCGAACGCGACGTGGTCGTTGTCCGCGTAATCGTTGCCGGCGATATTGACGGCGTGGTAGGTCAGAATGGGAACGCGTAGCACTTGATTCTGCGGGACTTTCGGCTATCGGACGGCTAGAATACGCGGCCTTGCCACGATTGCGCAAAACCCGGAGTTTTCCATGCCTGCCGCGCCGCTGAATCCCGTCGATTTGTACGATGTCCGCTCGCTGCTCAGCGAAGAAGAACGCATGGTGCAGGATACGGTGGCGCGCTTCACCGACGAACGCGTGCTGCCGATCATCGGCGACTGCTTCGACAAGGGCCGCTTCCCGATAGAACTCGTGCCGGAAATGGCCGAACTCGGCCTGCTCGGCGCGACGCTGCCGCACGAATACGGCTGCGCCGGCATGAATGGTGTCAGCTACGGCCTGATCTGCCAGGAACTCGAACGCGGCGATTCCGGCATCCGCAGCTTCGCTTCGGTGCAGTCGTCGCTGTGCATGTATCCGATCTACGCCTACGGCAGCGAGGAACAGCGCAAGCATTGGTTGCCACAGATGGCGGCCGGCAAGGTCATCGGCTGCTTCGGTCTGACCGAACCGCACGGCGGCTCGGATCCGGCCAACATGAAGACGAATGCGAAAAAGGACGGCGGCGATTGGGTCATCAACGGCGCCAAGATGTGGATTACGAACGGCAATCTTGCCCACATCGCCATCGTCTGGGCGCAGACCGACGACGGCATCCAGGGCTTCATCGTGCC
>JAFEFD010000516.1 GCA_018240765.1 Pseudomonadota bacterium
CGTCGGCGTTGGCCGCTAACGAATAGGTCGCCGTGCCGATGGCCTTGCCGTCGCGGCTGACGGTGTAGGTCGCCTGCTCGGGTTTCAGCGTCGCATCCGCACAGGCAAGTGTGGGCAGAACCAACAAGCAGGTGGCAATGAACAGGTAGCGCATGGCGATTCCGGCGGATTCCGACAAGCGCCAGTTTGGGCAGGCCAGCCTGAACGCTATCCGACCGTGCGCAGGCCTCCATCGGCTTGCAGTCGCAGTGGCGCGACAAGGAGATGGCCGTCGAACTCGACGCCATTGTCGCCCAGTGCAATGCGGCGGCGCGCAATCGCATCGACGCTCGCGGCCAGCAGGCGATGTTCCAGCGGCAGCAGGCGCGCGGCCAAGGTGTCAGGCGTGTCGCCGCCAAGGACCGGTATCCGCGCCTGCGCGATCACCGGACCGCCGTCGAGCTGCGCGGTGACGAAATGCACGCTGGCGCCATGCGTTGCGTCGCCGGCGGCGATGGCGCGCTCATGCGTGTGCAGACCGGGATATTTCGGCAGCAGCGACGGATGGATGTTGATCATCCGGCCGTGCCAGTCGTTCACGATCGCCGCATCGATCACGCGCATGTAGCCGGCGAGCACGATCAGGTGCGGATGGAATTGTGCGGCGTGCGCGAACAGGGCGCGATCGAAGGCGGCGCGGTCGGCGAAATCGCGCGGCGCAAGCGCGATCGCGTCGATGCCGGCAGCACGCGCGATGTCGAGTGCGGGCGCAGCGGACTTGTCCGAAAGCAGGGCGCGAATCCGGATCGGTAATTCACCGCGCTGTTGCGCGCCGAGCAGGGCGGCAAAGTTGCTGCCGCGGCCGGAGGCGAGAACGACAACGTCGAGCATGCGATGGTCAGGCGATGTGTACGCGCTCATCGCCGCGTGCCGGCACGACTTCGCCGATCGTCCACGCCGGCAAACCGAGCTCGGCCAGCGCGGCGATGGTCGCGTTCGCGGCATCGCGCGGCACGATCAGGGTGTAGCCAATGCCGCAATTGAACGTGCGCCACATTTCCGGTTTGGCCACGTTGCCTTCGCGTTGCAGCCAGCCGAATACGGCGGGCAGTTTCCACGCCGAAGAATCCAGCGCGATGCCGAGCGCGTCGGGCACGACGCGGATGATGTTTTCGGTCAGGCCGCCGCCGGTGATATGGGCCATGCCGTGCACGTCGCGTTCGGCAAGAAATTGCAGGATCGGCTTGACGTAAATGGTCGTCGGCGCCATCAGTGCGTCGGCGAGTTTCACGCCATCAAGTTCCAGATCGAAAGGATTTCCGGCGCGTGCAGCGATCTTGCGGATCAGCGAATAGCCATTCGAGTGCGGGCCGCTGGACGCGATGCCGACGATGGCGTCCCCGGCGCGGATTTTCGACCCGTCGATCAGTTTCGATTTTTCGACCGCACCGACGTTGAAGCCGGCGAGATCGTATTCGCCCGGCGCATACATATCCGGCATTTCGGCGGTCTCGCCGCCGATCAGGGCGCAGCCGGCCAGCTCGCAGCCTTTCGCAATGCCGCCGACCACCGCGACCGTGGTTTCGACGTCGAGCTTGCCGGTGGCGAAGTAGTCGAGGAAGAACAGCGGTTCGGCGCCTTGCACCAGCACGTCGTTCACGCACATGGCGACGAGGTCGATGCCGATCGTGTCGTGGCGCCCGAGTTGCTGTGCCAGCTTGAGCTTGGTGCCGACGCCGTCGGTGCCGGACACCAGCACCGGCTCCTTGAAGCGTCCGGCCAGCTCGAACAGCGCGCCGAAGCCGCCGAGGCCCGCCATCACCTCCTTGCGAAAGGTGCGCGCAACCAGCGGCTTGATGCGTTCGACGACTTCCTCGCCGGCATCGATGTCCACGCCCGCGGCGCGGTAGGTCAGTGCTTCCTTCGACGAGGACATGCGGCCGGATCGCGAAAACGGGATGTGCATGATAGACGTTCGCGCCGCGATTGGGCAGACTTGACGCCATCCTCGGGCCCACGCCATGAACCTTCCGCGCTCGCTTTACCGCCTCGTCCTGCTGCTGCCGCTGTTGGCATTGGCGCAGATCGCGCATTCGCAAAGCCTGTACACCGGCTCGGTGCCGGTCAATTCGCAGTCCGACGGCGAGCGCAGCGAAGCGCTCAAGAGCGCACTGGCCCAGGTCGTGGTCAAACTGTCAGGCGGCGACAATGCGGTGCTGGCCAGACCCGGCGTGGCACAGGCTGTGGCCGAGGCCGGAAACTACGTGCAGCAATACCAGTACACGCAGGATGTGGCGACTGGCGCCGACGGCAAGCCGCAGGTGCGCCTGAGCCTGGTTGCGCAATTCGACCGCAACGCGGTGGACAAGCTTGTCGCGGGACTCGGCCTGGGCGCCGCGCCGGGCGGTGGCGACGCCAAGGCCGCACAGGCGGCGGCCGACACGCACACGCAATCGTTTCGCGTCTGGATCGGCGGCATCCATTCCGCGCTGGACTATGCGCGTGCCGTCGGCGCCTTGTCGCGCAATGAGCTGGTGCGCAGCGTGCAGGCCGAACAGGCTCGCGGCGACGGGGCGGAGTTGCGTCTGGATGTCACCGGACCTTTGCAACGCCTGCTCGATTCGCTGGCAACTTCGCCGTTGCAGGTAGACAACGCCAAGCCGCCGGTGGAAGGGGTGGATGCGCTGCTGAGCCTGCGCCCGCAATGACATGACCGACGCGACCGCCACGAGTCCCTGGCGCCATCTGCCCAATGCCTTGACGGTATTGCGCATGACGCTGGTCGTGCCGCTGGCATGGATGATCCGCGAGTCGCGTTACGACGAAGCCGTGGTCGTCGCCGCCGTCGCCGGGTTGACGGATGCGCTGGACGGCTTTCTGGCCAAGCGCTGCGGCTGGCAAAGCTGGCTCGGCGGGGTGCTTGATCCGATCGCCGACAAGCTGATGCTGGTGGCGTGTTTCATCACCCTCGGCATGGTCGACGCGCATCCGGACTGGCTGACCTGGCTGGTCGTCGGTCGCGACGCGGTGATCGTGGCCGGTGCGGTTGCCTGGCACAACCTGATCGGGCGCATCCACGCGCAGCCGACACGACTGTCCAAGCTGACGACCGTCGTGCAAATCGTCTATGTACTGGCGCAACTGCTGCACCTGAGCCACTGGTTCGAGCTGCCGCTGCCGGTGCTGCAAGGCTTGATCGCCCTTGTCGCGGCGCTGACGGCCAGCAGCGGCCTGCAATATGTGTTCATCTGGTCGCGCAAGGCCCTGCATGGCCGAGAGAGACGGACATGACGACCACGTTGCGCTGGCAATTGCTCGCCCTGGCCGTGATCGTCGGCGCGGTGTTGTGGCTGCTTGCGCCGGTGTTGACGCCGTTCGTCATCGCGGCGATGTTCGCCTACCTGTTCGATCCGCTGGTCGAGCGCATGCGCAAGCTGCGGCTGGGGCGCGGTGCCGCGACCGGCATCGTGTTCCTGGTGCTGACGCTGCTGCTGATCCTCGTGCTGCTGTGGCTGGTTCCATACCTGCAGCATCAGGTTTCCACCCTGGTCCGGCGCCTGCCGGAATGGATCGGCTGGCTGCAGACCGACGCGGTGCCCTGGCTCAACGCCAGGTTTGACATGGAACTGGAAGCGCCTGACGTGCAGCAACTCGTCGCCGTCCTTCAGCAGCACTGGAAAGAAGCCGGCGGACTCGCTGCCGCCGTGCTCGCGCAGGTTTCCAAGTCGGGTTTTGCATTGGTCACGTGGAGCGT
>JAFEFD010000517.1 GCA_018240765.1 Pseudomonadota bacterium
ACGATGACCTTGCCGTTCTCGGCCAGCGCCTCGCCGATCGCGTCCAATGACTCTTTTACCGCCGCGTCGATGAAGCCGCAGGTGTTGACCACGACCACGTCGGCGGCGCCGTAGCTGGGCACGATTTCGTAGCCTTCCACGCGCAACTGGGTGAGGATGCGTTCGGAATCGACCAGCGCCTTGGGGCAGCCGAGGCTGACGAAACCGACCTTGGGTGAAGTCTTGGGCATTCAGGAACCGCTTTGCCGCGAATCGGCCGCGTAGTTTACACTTGTGCGGTTGGCGGTTTCGCTGGGGGACCGCGGTCGGAGCATACGGGGCTGATCCGATGAAGGCTGGCGTAACCTCGTGCCATGCGCTGTGGCTTACGCTCGCAACAAGCCTGTTGTGCGCGCTGGCGCTTGCCGACGGTCTGGGCGATCCCAAGGCCTATCCGCGCGCACTGGCTGCGTCGGATTCGCAGCGGGTCGCGGCGGCCATCGAACGCAACGTATCGCCGCTGACGCCGGCGGTGCCCGCTCTGATCGGTCCGTATGGCGCGATCAAGTTCCAACGCCTGCTCGGTGGCATTTTCCTGGCCCTGGATTCCTACGCCAGCGCGGAAAAACATTTGCGCCGCGCACATGAAATGGCGACCGCCATCGGCGACGCGGAGGATGCGGCGGCGGCGGCCGTCGATCGCGGCGAAATCGCCATCCTTACCGGCCATTACGACGATGTCGAACGGCTGTCGAACGACCTGGCGCAACTGGCCACGCGCGCTGACCTGCCATGGGCGCAGGCCAAGGCCGAGGAATACCTGGGCGTGGTCGCGCGCCGCCGTGGTCGTCTCGACGATGCGCAAGCGCACGCGCAGCGTGCATTGGCGCTGCAGCGCGCGCTCGGCCAGGAAGCCGGCACGGCGACCGCACTATCCAACCTGGGCACGTTGGCGCGTGACCGCGGCGACTATGCCTCGGCGCTGGACCTGTTCCGGCAGGCACTGGCGATACGCGAACGCAACGACGACCAGCTAGAGCTCACCTTGCGCAACCTGGCGCTGATTTACCGCGACCTTGGCGACGATACCGCCGCACGCGACTATTTCACGCGCGCGCTCGACGTGGCGCGCCGCCACGGCGACAGCGCCAACTACGCCGCCACGCTCGGCACCTGGGCGGGATACCTGGTCGATTCCGGCGAATTCGCACCGGCCCTCGCCGCCGCGGAAGAGTCGCTGGCGGTGAGTGGCGCCATCGGCGATCGCCCATCGGTTGGTTTCGATCTGCTCAACAGCGGACGCGCCCTGCTCGGTCTGGGCCGTCTCGCCGAAGCCGACACGCGCCTGCACGATGCGCTGGCGATCGGACGTGAATTGAACCAGCACGAGATCATCGCCCACAGCCAGGTCTCGCTGGCCGAAGTAGCGCTCGCGCGCGGCGATGCGACACAGGCAAACAAATTGCTGCAGGCCGCGTTCGCCGATCCGCAGACCGCGCGCTACAAGCCGCTGATGGTCGAAGTGAACGAATTGCGCGAGAAAATCGCCACGGCCATCGGCAAGCCCGTGCAGGCGCTGCAATTCGCGCACGCCGCCGCCGCGCTGCGCGAAGAATTGCTCGGCACGCGCGCGAGCCGGCGCCTCGCCGCGCAGGAAAGCCAGTACGCACGCGCCGCCGCCGACCAGCAGTTGGCGCTGGCCAGCAAGGAAAACCAGTTGCAGGCCACGCGCCTGGCGCAACAGCATTTGCAGCGCAACTACGTCATCGTCGCCGCCTGCGGCCTCGGCGCGACCCTGCTCCTGCTGGCCTGGCGTTTCGCCGGCGTGCGCAAGCTGAACAACGCGTTGGCCACGCGCAATGCCGAGATCGAATCGCAGCGCGCGGCATTGAGCCATGCCAACGACCGCCTGCAACAACAGGCCGACGAACTGTTCCAGGCCGCGATCAGCGATCCGCTCACCGGCGTATCCAACCGCGGACATTTGATGCGTCAGCTCGACGCACGCATCGCCGACTGCGCGCGCAACGGCGGTGAACTGGCCGCTCTGCTGATCGATTTCGATCATTTCAAGCGGATCAACGATGCGCACGGGCACCTGTACGGCGACCGCGTGCTGGTCGCCGGCGTGCAGACGCTGCGCCAATGGCTGGAACCCGGCGATCTGCTCGGACGCTATGGCGGCGAGGAATTCATCGCGGTGGTCAGCGGCGGCGGCGCGGCAAACGCCATCCGCGTGGCCGAACGCCTGCGCGAACGCGTCGCCGAAGCGATGACGGATTTTCTTCCCGAGGCAAATGGCGCGGTAACTATAAGCATCGGCATTGCCTTGCTTTCGAGTTTGGCCAAACCGCCACGGCTGGAGGCGCTGATCGAAGCCGCTGACCGGGCGGTGTATGCCGCAAAGTCGGCAGGGCGCAACCGCGTCGTCGTCCACGCCGCGTGAGGTCGCGTTGAAGAAACGGCGTGCGGGTATCCGCCGCGGCGAATACCCGCCGAGCACCGCCACGAGCAAATGCGAACCGTTTTGCCCCTGCGGGGACACGTGGCTTACACTCGGGTTGTTTGCGGTTTCACTGGGGAACCGCGATCGGAGCAAACAGGGCTGATCCGATGAAAGCAGGCGTGACCCCGTGGCATGCGCGATGGCTGGCGTTCGCAACCTGCCTGTTGTCCATCGCCGCGCTCGCGAACGACACGGCCAATCCGATTTCGTATCCGCGCGCCAATGCCGTCGCGACCATGCAAATTGTCGCTGCGCGCATCGAACACACCTACCAGGTTTTTGCGCCGGCCTTCGTCGGCACGCTGCCGCCACTGGCGCACGCAGCGTTCGAGCGCCAGGTTGCCTTGCTGGAGTCGGTGTTCAACGCGCAAAAGCTTGCTGACACGCATGCCGCCCGCGCGCAGGCGTTGCTCACGCGCGCAGGCGCCGTCGCGGACGCCAGTGAGGTGATCACCACGCGCGCGGAGAACGCGCTGGTCAACGGCGACTACGCACTCGTCCAGCAACTCGCCCAACAGCTGGAGGAGTTCGCGAAAACCAGCGGCAGCAAGCGCCTGGACATGTACGCGGCGGTGTATCGCGGCCAACTGGATCGCCACCGTGGCGACCTCGATGCAGCGAGCAAACGCGAACAAGGCGCGCTGGACATGGCGCGCGCTCTGCACGACGATGCCGTCATTGCGCGCGCACTGACGTATCTGGGCAACATCCATCGCGACCGCGGCGAATATGCGCAGGCACTCGACCTGCAGCTGCAAGCTGTCGCCATCGATGAACGCCTTGGCAGGCGCGTGGCGATTACCTATCGCAA
Source organism: Pseudomonadota bacterium (assembly GCA_018240765.1). Lineage (GTDB taxonomy): Bacteria > Pseudomonadota > Gammaproteobacteria > Xanthomonadales > Rhodanobacteraceae > Rudaea. The sequence goes on from JAFEFD010000517.1 coordinate 3,297, forward strand.
CCTCGCGCAACTCTATCGCGACCTCGACGATCCGGCATCGGCGCAAAGCTATTTCGAAAAGGCCATCGCCGTGGCCAGCCGCAACGGCAATCCGAGTCGCTATGCCGAGGTGTACGGCAGCTACGCCGGATTCCTGAACGATACGTTTGACCACGCCAAGGCGCTGGACCTCGCGCGCGAGGCGCTCGCGCTGGACGAAGTACTAGGCGACACCCCAGGGACGGCCTTCGAGCAACTGGAAATCGGACGCGCATTGCTTGGCCTGAATCGTCCTGCCGAAGCCGTTCCCCCGCTGCGGATTGCACTCGCCATGGGCCGCGCGCTGGACCAGCACGAAATCATCGCGCGCAGCCTGCTGGCATTGGCCAAGGCAGCGATGGTCCAGGGAGATCGCGCCGACGCACGGGTAAAACTGCGGCAGGCCATGCAGAAACTCGATTCCACTCGCTTCAAGTCGCGACTGGTGGAGGCCTACGACCTTGGCGAACATCTGGCGATTCTGGACGGCGACAGCGCAACGGCACTCGGTTATGCGAGCCGACGCGGGGCATTGCGCGAGGAATTGATCGGTGCCGGCGCCAGCCGCCGTCTCGCGGCGATGCAGGCACGGAACGCACGCGCCGAAGCCGAGCAACAACTGGCGTTGGCCAGGAAGGAAAACCAGCTGCAGGCCGTTCGCCTGCAACAGCAGCTCCAGCAGCGCTACTTTGGCCTCGCCCTGCTGGCGGCGCTGCTTGCACTCGCTGTCATCCTGGCCTGGCGATTCACGAACTCGCGCCGGCTCAATCAGGCCCTGTCCCTGCGCAACAGGCAGATCGAGACCCAGCGTTCGGCACTCAGCGATGCGAACGAGCGCCTGCAACAACAAGCCGGTGAGTTGTATCAGGCGGCCATCACCGATCCGCTGACCGGGGTGTTCAATCGCGGGCACCTGCTGGACCGCATCGAGGCGCGACTCCGCGACAGTGCCCGCGATGGCGCCGGACTGGCCATGCTGCTGATCGACTTCGACAACTTCAAGCTGATCAACGATACGCACGGCCACCAGTTTGGCGATCGCGTCCTGGTCGCCGGCGTGCAAACGCTGCGCGACCAGTTGGGCGTCGACGACATCATCGGCCGCTACGGCGGCGAGGAGTTCATGGTCGTAACCGACGGCTGCGATGTCACAGGCGTGCACGCACTCGCCGAACGCTTGCGCACGCGCGTCGCCGAGACGCTGGCCACGTTCCTGCGCAGCCAGCCGGACGCCGCCACGATCAGCATCGGCATCAGCATGCTCCGGCAGCTGCCGCATCCGGCGCGCATGGAGCAACTGATCGAAGCAGCGGACAAGGCCTTGTACAGGGCCAAGTCGGCGGGACGCAATCGCGTCGTCGTGCATTCCGCCTGAGCTCGAATGGTTGACAAGTCGGCACGCGGGGATACGCTGGGCGCGGTTTCCCGGACGGGCGCGATCATGGGCGAGCGCATCAAACTCAACACCGCCGGCATGCACTGCATCGGCGCCTACCTGTCCAAACCCGCCGGCAAGCCGAAAGGCGGCATCGTCGTGGTGCAGGAAATCTTCGGCGTGAATGCGCATATCCGCAGCGTCGCCGACACCTATGCCGCGCACGGCTACACCGCGATAGCACCGGCGTTCTTCGATTTCGCCGAGAACGACGTGGAACTCGCCTACGACAAGGCCGGCATCGACAAGGGCCGCGACCTGGCGATGGAAGTCGGTCTGGATCGCGCGGTCGAAGCCGTGGCCAGCGCGGTGGAATCGATTCGTTCCAGCGGCAAGTGCGGTGTGGTCGGCTATTGTTGGGGCGGTACGGTCGCGCTGCGCGCGGCACAGGTACTGGCGCTGCCGGCATCCAGTTACTACGGCGCGCGCAATGTCGGTTTTCTCGACCAGCCACTCAAGGCGCCGACGATCTTCCACTTCGGCGCGGACGATCCTTCGATTCCGCCCGAAGCGATCGCCAAGCAGCGCTCCGCCTGGCCCGACGCGCCAATCCATGTCTACGAACATTGCGGCCACGCCTTCAACCGCGATGCGGACGCGCACGCCTACAACGCGGCGGCAGCGAAGCTCGCGCTGCAACGCACGCTCGATCTGTTCGCCAGGAATCTGACTTGAACATGCACGACGGAAAGGACTTCGCGCTTGATCCGCGCCTGGCCGGAGACACGCACTTCGTCGGCGATCTGCAATTGTCGCGCGTGCTTCTGATGGACGACACACGCTTTGCGTGGCTGATTCTCGTGCCGCGCCACGCGAACCTGCGCGAGCTGACCGATCTCGACATCGCCACACAACAGCGCCTGCTATCCGAGCTCAATCGCTGCGCACACGCCATGCAATCGCTGTTCACGCCGGACAAGCTCAACATCGCGGCGCTTGGCAATGTGGTCGAGCAACTGCACGTCCACGTCATCGCGCGCCACATGCAAGATGCCGCGTGGCCACGTCCGGCCTGGGGATTCGGCGAACGCGAGCCGTATGCACCAGATGCGCGCGACACACGCCTGGATGCGTTGCGCCGCGCGCTGGAGATATCCGGCGCATGAATCCGCCGCGCATCGAACCGCTCGGTGATTGCGCCGCGCTGATCCACTGCGGCGAAGCCATCGCCGCGGACGTCAATGCGCAAGCGTTGGCGATTGCCCACGCATTGATCGATGCGGACCTTCCCGGCATCACGGACATTGTGCCCGCCTACGCCAGCGTGTGCGTGCGCTACGAGCCGGGCGCCTGGATCGGCGCGGACGCCCAGTCGCCATTCGACCGGCTCGCGGTGCGCCTGGGTGCACTCGTCGAAAATGCGCAGCCCGTCGCGCCGATCGACGCAGGACTCATCGAAATCCCGGTGTCCTACGGTGGCGAGTTCGGACCTGACCTCGACGATGTCGCCGCACATGCCGGTCTGATGCGCGAAGCCGTGATCGACCTGCACGGCAGCGCGGAGTACCGCGTCGCCATGCTCGGCTTCACGCCGGGATTTGCCTACCTGCTCGGCCTGCCAGACGCATTGCACATGCCGCGCCGCGCGACGCCGCGCACGCGCGTGCCGGCCGGCTCGGTCGCCATCGGCGGCGCGCAGACCGGCGTGTATCCGCGCGAAACGCCCGGCGGCTGGCATCTGATCGGGCGCACGCCGCTGAACCTGTTCGATCCCGCGCGCGATCCGCCGGCGCTGCTCAAGCCCGGCATGCGCGTCAAATTCGTCGCTCGATGAGCATCACGGTTCTCGCGCCCGGCTGGCAGACCAGCGTGCAGGACGGCGGCCGCCGCGGCCTCGCCGCGCTCGGCGTCGGCGCGTCCGGCGCAATGGACGATGTATCGCGCCGGCTTGCGAACATCCTTGTTGGCAATATGGACAATGCGGCGGTGTTGGAGATCACCCTGCGCGGGCCGCGCCTGCGCTTCGATGCCGATTGTGTCGTCGCCATGACCGGCGCGGCGCTGGACGGATTGCCGATGTGGCGACCGGTCGCGGTGCGCGCCGGAACGGAAATTGCCTTCGGCACGATGCAACGTGGCGCGTACGCCTATCTCGCCGTTGCCGGCGGCATCGGCAGCGAGACGGTGCTTGGCAGCCGCAGCACCGACATCGTCGCCGGATTCAATGCGGCGCTGGTGGCGGGCGATGTGTTGCCGATCATGGAATCGTCGCATATTCAACATCGAGACTTATGGCGCAGGTTTCATGCACGCACGGCCACGGGGAATTTCGAAAATCCAAATGTCGTTGCAACTCTTTGGTCCCTCAACCCGCGCTCGTGGTTCGACCTCGATCCGCACAACCCGATCGGAGTCATCGAAGGAGCGCACTTCGCGCAACTCAGCGACGACGCCCAGCGTGCGCTGTTCGACTCGACTTTCCGCGTCGGTGGCGATTCCAGCCGCATGGGCTTGCGCCTGCACAACGCCCATCTCGGCTTGCGCGAACTGCTGGAACTCGTCTCCGCCGGCGTCGTTCCCGGCACCGTGCAACTGCCGCCGAGCGGCGATCCCATCGTGCTGATGGCCGAATCGCCGACCTGCGGCGGCTATCCGCGCATCGGCCACGTGATCGGCGTGGATCTGCCGCGCCTGGCCCAGCGCCGGCCCGGCGACAGCGTGCGCTTCGTGCGTGCCGCGCTCGACGAGGCACAAACGCGCTATCTTGAACGCGAACACGCGCTTGCCGCCCTGGCGCGAACCATCAAGGACCGCCTGCAATGAACCGCATCGACCTCAACTGCGACATGGGCGAATCCTTCGGCGCCTGGACCATGGGCGACGACGCCGGCGTGATGCCGTGGATCACGTCCGCCAATATCGCCTGCGGCTTCCATGCCGGGGATTTTTCCACAATGCGGCAATCCGTACTTCTGGCGAAGGCGCACGACGTCGCCATCGGCGCGCACGTTTCCCTGCCCGATCTGCAAGGCTTCGGTCGCCGTGTGATCAAGATCTCAGCGAACGATGCTTATTCGATGACGCTGTACCAGATCGGCGCGCTCGACGCGTTCGCGCGCGCCGCGGGCACGCGCGTGGTGCACGTGAAGCCGCACGGTGCGCTGTACAACATGGCCGCGAAGGACGCGAAGCTGGCCGACGCCATCGCGCGCGCGGCGCGCGATTTCGATGCGAAGTTGATCCTGGTCGGACTCGCCGGCGGCGAATTGCCGAAAGCCGGCGCCGCACTCGGCCTGTCCGTCGCGCACGAAGCCTTCGCCGATCGCAGCTACGAAGCGGATGGATCGCTCACGCCGCGCGGCACGCAAGGCGCGGTGATCGAAGACGTGGCCGTCGCCGTCGCGCAGGCCGTGAAAATCGTCACGCAGGGAAACGTCGACATGCGCAGCGGTGGCACGCTCGCCCTGCGCGCGGACACGATCTGCGTGCACAGCGACCGCCCCGATGCGGCGCTGTTCGCGCGCCGGCTGCACGAAGCCCTGGAAAGTGCAGGCGTCGCGATTGCGAACTACGCGCGCGTCTAACGATGGTGCTCGCCGGCGCGTTCCGGCTGGTAAACGACTTCCTTGATGCGCACGCGCAGCACGCCGCCGCCGGGCTTGGGCCATTCGATCTCGTCGCCCTGCGACAACCCGAGCAAGGCGCTGCCGACCGGCGCGAGAATGGAAATCTTCTCGCCCGACGCATCGATGTCCTTGGGATAGACCAGGGTCAGCTGAAATTCGTCGTGCGAGGATTCGACCTCGAAACGCACCGTCGAATTCATCGTCACCACCGTGGGCGGGACGTCTTTCGGCGCCACAATCTGCGCGCGCGCCAGTTCCGCCTCCAGATCCTTCTTGCCGGGAAAGGCGGCGTCGGGCAGCGCATCGATCAGCTTTTCCAGCCGCTCGGCGTCCAGCGACGAAATTATCAGATTGGGTTTCTTGAGCATCTTCGTTATCCCGGGTTGCGATGTACGCGTCGTGTTGGCCACAGTTTAGCCCAGGCGGGCACGAACCGCGCGAAACACACCGCGTGCGTTTACGCTTTCGGCGCGGGCTTTTTCCGCCCAGGGCTGGCCTTGCGCTTTTGCGTTG
>JAFEFD010000518.1 GCA_018240765.1 Pseudomonadota bacterium
CTACATACGCGTTGTGCAGTTCCAGGAAGACACCGGCAACGAACTGCGCGACAAGCTTGGCAAGCTGCTGGCGAAAGAACATCCGTTGCGCGGCGCGGTGCTGGATTTGCGCAGCAATCCCGGCGGACTGCTGACCTCGGCAGTGGAAATCAGCGACGACTTCCTGGATTCCGGCGTGATCGTCACCACGCGCGGGCGCCTGAAACAGTCAGACTTGAGCTTCAACGCGACGCCCGGCGACCTGCTCGACGGCGCACCGCTCGTCGTGCTGGTCGACAACGGCACCGCTTCGGCCGCCGAGATCGTCACCGGCGCGCTCAAGGACAATCATCGCGCCGCCGTCATCGGTCGGCGCACGTTCGGCAAGGGATCGGTGCAGACCGTGTTGCCAATCGACGACACGCACGCGGTCAAGCTCACCACGGCGCGCTACTACACGCCGAACGGCACCTCGATCCAGGCGGCCGGCATCACGCCGGACATCGAACTGGCGAACCTGAAATTGAGCGTGCGCGATGCGGCACCTTCGGTCATTCGTGGCGAGCGCGATCTGCCGGGTCACCTGAAGGGCGAACTCGAGGGCGAAAAGAACAGCGAACACGACGGTGCCAGCGACGGTCTGCTCGACGATTACGCGCTCAATCAGGCGTTGATTGTGCTAAAGGGTATGGCTCTGCGACAGACGCCCGCGGCGGCTCCTGCCAAGAACTGAGACGGTTTATTCGCGTAACCTGCGGGCGATCGCTGGCCTGGAAACCAGCGCAAACGCGATGCCGATGCCGAAACCGGCGATGTGGGTCCACCACGCTACCGCGCCGAACGCAGGACCGACAAAGGTGAACAGGAATTGCAGGCCGATCCAGAACCCGATCAGGGCCGCGGCCGGCACGCGCACGAATTCCAGGAACAATCCGAGCGGCAATACCAGGCCCAGGCGCGCACGCGGAAACAGTGCGAAGTACGCGCCGACGATGGCCGACACCGCGCCGCTGGAACCGACCAGGGGTGCATTCGCGTTTGCCAGCGTCAGCGCGCCGGCGAGATTGGCCAGCGCACCCCCGACCAGGAACAGGAGCAGGAAACGCAGCGAGCCAAGGCTGCGTTCGGCAGGCAGTCCGAAAATCATCAGGAACAACAAATTGCCGATCAAGTGCAGCCAGCCGACATGGATGAACAAGGTGGTGAACAATCGGGCCGGATGCAGGAGCAGCCAATGCGCGGTTAGCGGAGTCGTCGCGTCAAACAAGCTCGACGGAATCGTGCCCCAGCGCCGCAGCATCGACGTGCGCGCATCGGGCGGCAACAAGGTGAGTGCGGCGAAGACCACCATGCAAATCGCGATCAACGTGATCGTCGCCCACGGCAGCGCCGGTTTGCGTCGCTGTTCGAGACGGACGAACACGCCGCCGCCTTAGTGTCCGTCGCGCGGGAAGAAGAAACGCTGGCCCTGGAATTCGAGGATCACGCCATCGGGACGGATTTCGCGCAGCGACATGTTGTCCGGCGTGCTGTCGCCCTCGGCCATGCGCGTGCCGTCAAGGATGACGAAACGCTGTTTCGGATCGGCGGTATAGACGTGCATGCTCATGCTGAGGGGCGGCAGCGCCTTGCGCGTGGCGAAGGGCAGGTCGTAGTACGTCGGAACGTCGAGCCTTGGCAACGCAGGCGGTGCAGCAACGGCAGGTGACGCGGGCGCGAGATGAGTCGACGGCACTGCGTTTTCCTGGTGTAGCTGCGGTTTGTGAATGCCAGCTGGTCTCGGCGTGCTTGTCACTGTCTGCGCGGGTACCGGTGCGGCAGGCGCGCGATGCGGCTCCACGGCAGGATGCTGTGCAGGCTCGGGCTTGATGGTCTGCTGCGCAGGCGGTTGCCCGTCCCGCGTGCGTTGCGCAGCAACCCAGAATTGTTGCTGGTCCGCTGGTGCCGGGCGGTCAACACGCGCCTTTTCCGGCGGTGTGCGCAGGGTGCTTCGTTCTGGCGTTTGAACGGCAACAGTTTGCTTCGACGACGGCGCCGATGTTGAGGGCGCCACCGGAACAGAATCGTGGCTGCCACCGAACCACCACCACGCGCCAGCGCCCAGCGCCAGCACGATCAACACCACCGCCCACAGCGGGCTGCGCTCGCGCCGCGCGGGCGAGAACGGCGTGCCGAGGTCCGGAGCCTGGCCCAGGCGGCGATTGGCCTCGGACTTTTTCAACGCTTCGAGAATCAGTGACATGGATGCATCGGCGGGTTCGCAGTCGCCTATTCTACCTTGCGATACAGATGCGGCCCGGATTCGGCCAACGCGGACAATGCGAACAGGGTTTCCGGACCGACGATGCCGTCCGGCTTGATGCCGTAGGCGATTTGCAGCTTGCGCACGCGTTCTTCCAGCGCCGCGTCGAAATAGGCAGGCCCCGTGTCGTCGGCCTTGCCGCCATCCATCCGCGCCAGTTGCGCCTTGACCCAGGCGACCCCGGGACCGGCATCGCCTTGATGCAAAGTGGCGGGAATGCCGGGCGGCAATTGCCAGACCGCGCTGAACTCGCCTTTCCACACGTCGGCGAGATCGGATCTTTTCAAGGTGCGCGTCTGCCCGCCGAGTGCGAGTTTGACGTGTTGCGCGTCCACGCCCAGCAGCAGCGCGTCGGCTTGCGTGTCACCGTCGCGCAGGGTGAGGATCAATGGGCGATCGAAACGCGCGAGCTGCTCCAGCGTGCCGGTGCCGCGCAGGCAATCCAGTCCCGTGGTGATCACGCCGGGACAATGCGCCGCGTCACGCACCGTCACCTGCGCGGAGTTGACCTGCCAGCGACCGAGCAACTGCGTCCATGCGGTGAGATCCGCATCGGGAGAATGCGCCATTGCCCGGCGCAGCGTTTCCAGGCTGTTGTCGATGGGCGGTAGTGCAGGTTTTGCATTGGCTTCGGCCACGGGCGGCGGCACGCGATGCAACCAGAACCACGACGCCGTTGCGACGGCGAGGATCAGCACTGCCGCTGCGGCCGGCCAGCGACCGTGTCGATGCATCCAGTAGCGTGCATTGCCGGGCAGGGTTTCGTCCGCGGCGCGGTCGATCAGACGTTCGCCGAGCGCATCCTGCTCGCGCGCGAAGCCGGCCATCAGCGCGCGGTCGGCGACCACGTTGATCACGCGCGGCACGCCGCCGGAGCGCCGGTACAGTGCGCGCAGACCCAAACGTGAAAATGGCGAACGCGCCGCGCCGGCCACGGCCACGCGATGGCGCACATAGGCTTCGGTTTCCGCACGATCCAACGGCATGAGGTGATAGCGCGCGGTGATGCGCTGGGCGAGCTGGCGCAGTTCCGGCTGATGCAGCTTGTCGCGCAGTTCGGGCTGGCCCAAAAGTATGATTTGCAGCAATTTCTGCGTCGGCGTTTCCAGGTTCGTGAGCAGGCGTATCTGTTCGAGCGCCTCCACCGACAATTCCTGCGCCTCGTCCACGATCAGCACCACGCGCAGGCCCTGCGCGTAGGCATCCAGCAGATAGATGTTGAGCGTATCGACCAATGCCTTGAGGCTGCCCTTCTTGCCGGCGATGTCGAGCTTCAATTCCTCGCAGATCGTCTCCAGCAATTCCACCGGCGACAGTTTCGGATTGAGTACCAGCGCCACGCGCGTGTTTTCCGGCAGCTGCTCCATAAGCAGCCGGCACAGCGTGGTCTTGCCGGTGCCGACTTCGCCGGTCAGCTGCACGAAGCCGCCGCTGCCGCCCTTGCCGATGCCGTACAACAGGTGCGCGAGCGCGTCCCGGTGGCGCTCGCTCAGGAAAACGTAGCGCGGATCGGGGGTGATCGAGAAGGGCGGCTCTTTGAGGCCGTAGAACTCAAGATACATGGGGATACTTTACCCCGGAAGGGGGTAAAAGTTCGTGTTTTCGGGCATTTCCGCGGAGTATGCTATGCCCATGAGCCAGTCAAACTTGAACTACAAGACGCTGCCGGTCTCCGAGCGGATTGAGCTGGTCGAGGACATTTGGGATAGCATCGCCGAGGAGACTCCCGCCTTGGCGCTGTCTGCGGATGAGTATGCCGAATTGCAGCGTCGCTTGGCGGCGCACCGTGCCGACCCCGCGAGTGGCATACCGTGGGAACAGGTGCGCGCTGAATTGTTCAAGAGCCGCGGTTGATGCGTTTAGTGTTTCGGCCCGAAGCTCGCCGTGAGCTGATCGAGGCACAACGCTGGTACGAATCACGTGCGCCCGGTCTTGGTTTCGAGTTCGCCCGCGCCGTTGACGCTGCCGTCGCGCGAGCATTGCGCATGCCGTTGGCGTTCCCGCGAATTGATGATGAATTCCGGCACGTCATCACACGAAAATTTCCGTACTCGCTGATTTACCACGCTTCCACCGAGGAAATGGTTGTTGTCTCCTGTTTCCATCACCGGCGTCGGCCAGATTCCTGGCGATAGAAATTATGAAATCGGAACTTCCTCGCAAAACCTCCAAGGCGCCGCATCTGCGCGTGGGGCTAAAGAATGTCAGCCGCCGGGACTTCGCTGCAGCAGTAAAAA
>JAFEFD010000519.1 GCA_018240765.1 Pseudomonadota bacterium
TGTTGTCCGCAGGTTGCGTCGCATATAACCTTTTGCTTGGCGCGCAGGCGCTCGGCTTCGGTGCGCAATGGCTGACCGGCTGGGCCGCCTACGATGCCGATGCCGCCGCGCTGTTCGGGCTCGCACCCGGCGAGCGCATCGTCGCCTTCGTGCACATCGGCACGACCAAGGAATCCGCGCCGGAACGCTTGCGTCCGGCATTGCGTGACGTCTTCGGCGAGCTGCACCTGTGACGCAGACACTGCACCTCATCGACGCAAGTCTGTACGTTTTCCGCGCCTGGCATTCCATGCCACCGGAGTTCTTCGACAACGACGGCGCTCCGGTCAACGCCGTGCACGGATTCACCCGATTCCTGTGCGATTTCCTCGAACGCACGCAACCGACCCACATTGCCGTCGCATTCGATGAATCGCTGACCAGTTCGTTCCGTAACGCGATCTATCCAGCCTACAAGGCCAACCGCGAATTGCCGCCGGCGGAACTGAAAGTGCAGTTCGATTACTGCAAACGCGTGACGGCTGCGTTCGGTTTGTGCGTGCTCACGGACACGCAGTACGAGGCCGACGACCTGATTGGCAGCGCGGTCGTGATCGCGCGCGCGCACGGCATGCGCAGCGTGATCGTCTCGGCGGACAAGGATTTCGGCCAGCTCATCGGCGCCGACGACGAACAATGGGATTTCTCCAAGGATCAGCGCTGGGACGCACACGGCGTCAAGCAACGCCTCGGCGTGCGTCCGGACCAGGTCGTCGATTACCTGGCCCTGACCGGCGATGCCGTGGACAATATCCCCGGCGTGCCCGGTATCGGCCCGAAAACGGCGGCGCAATTGCTCGCCAACTTCGAATCGCTCGATGCCTTGTACGCGCGGGTCGAGGAAGTGCCCTACCTGCGACTGCGCGGCGCCGGACAGACCTACGTGCGGCTCAAGGAACACCGCGCGCAAGCGATGCTGTCGCGCACGCTCGCCAGCATCGCACTGGATGCGCCGGTGCCGGCGACCGCGCAGGAACTCGCGCGGCGTGGCGGCGATGCAATCGTGCTTGAACAGCTGCTGGAAACCCTGCGCTTTGGACCTATGACCCGCAGGCGTTGCAAGGAACTGCTCTCGGCCTGATCAATGATTTCCAGATGGCTGTGCCGGGGTCGGGACCGACTTCGGACGCGAATTTTTCAGGTCCGCATGGGTGGCGTCGCGCACTTCAAGCGGACCGCTTCCGCCAACTCCCTTCTGGCCCCAGGCAAAGCGCAGGTTGCTGCGATAGATTTGCGTCGGCGCAAGTTTGTCCGCCTCGGCCAGTACGCCGTGATCGTCATACAAGCCATCCTGCCGGTTGACGATGGTATACAGCTTGTCGCCGGCAATGGTGCTGGCGCCAAGCGCCACAAATTGCGGATGAGCAACGTCGAGCGGCATCGTGCTCGCGACTGAGCGGCCGTCCTTGTCGAGTTGCAGGCGCATGATGCGCTTGGGCACCATGCCGTCCTCGACGATGACCAGTGTGCCGTCGAACCATTGCATGGAAACAATGCCGCCGAGCACGAGGCGGGATTGGTCATGCGCCAGTTCGAAAGCCTTACCCGTTGCCAGATCGAGGCCGAATATCCCGAGCGCGTAATCGGCCAGATACAACGTGCGCCCGTCGCCGGATACCGCCAGTCCGGTTATCCCCGTGAGTTTCGGGTTGTTGACGATATCGCGCAGCTTGCCGTCTTCCAGGGTGAACACCTGTTTGTTCATCGCATCGGCGGCGTAAACCTTGCCAGCAGGTGCGACTGCGAGTGATGTAATCCGGTGTACGCTGCCATCTTGCGCAAACACATGTTTTTGCACGAATTTGCCCGTGGCCAGATCGAACTCGAAGATCCCGGATCTACCCGCGTTGTTGCCGTTGAAACCCTGATAAATCGTGGTTGACGAACTGGCGACATACAGCTTGCCGCGGGCGGCATCGACGGCGAGCGCATCGATTCCCCACAGGCCGTTGGCCGCGTCCGGCTTGATGAAATCCGCCGCCTTGCCGTGCGCGTCGACGCGCCGGATCGCGCCGTCGCGCGCGCTGCCGGCGAGCAAGTCGCCGCGCCTGGCGTCCCAGGCCAGGGCGTCATACAGGTAATCGCCCTTGGCAAGTTCCAGCGCGGGCTTGCCCTCGCCGAACTGCTTGGAATTTACCTGCAGGTTGGAAACGATGTAGTCCCACACCTTGGTGCCGTGGATCGGATCAAAGCGCTTGTCCCTGGAAATGTCGTACCCGAACCCCTGCGTCTGCATGCGGATCAGGGTGTCGTAGGCATGCGATTTGTCGTCGATTTTCGCGTAGGCCAGCGCAAGCTGCATTTTCAGGTCGCCCGAATTGGGCGACAACTCGCCGACCCGCCGGAGTACCCAGATCAGGCGCGGCGTATCGTTCTGTCCGGAATAGAACTGGCCAAGCTGGCTCAAGCCTGCAATGTCATGTGATTGCATGACTTGTTCTTCTGTCAACGCCTTGGCCTTCTCCACGAACTCGGCCTGCGCCTTGGCAGCGGCATCGTCGGGCGCGGCCGGCTGGGCATTGGCGACGCACGCGACCGCCGCGAACGCGGCTGCAAGAAGCAATGATGGAATGCGCAAGGATTGAATCGACATGGGAGAATCCGTGATGATGTGAGGCGGATATGACCGCAGCGCGTCGGCGAAGTTCGCCGCCGCAGCCAGGAACTGGAAACGCGCCAGAATGACGCAAACGCAGACTCTTTTCAACGGCCAGTGGCTGCGCCTGCGCAAGCGCGGACGCTGGGAATTCGCCGAGCGCACGAACCCGGGCGGCGGGGTGATCATCGTGGCCGTGACGGATGAAGACCGGATTTTGTTCGTCGAACAATGGCGCGAAGCGATTTCGGCGAAGACCATCGAAATGCCGGCTGGCCTGGTCGGCGACCGCGACGGTGGCCCGGACGAGACGGCCGTCGCTGCCGCGCAACGCGAATTGCTGGAAGAAACCGGCTACCGCGCCGGACGCGTGGAATTCCTCATGGCCGGACCGTCGTCCGCAGGCATGAGCAACGAGGTCATCGCCTTCGTGCGCGCGTTCGACCTCGTGCGCGAACATGCGGGCGGCGGGGACCGCACCGAAAATATCATCGTGCACGAAATTTCACGGATCGAAGCACCACAATGGCTTCTGGCCAAATCGCGGGCGGGCTTTTCGATCGACCCCAAGTTGTTCGCGGGACTTTATTTTCTCGATCGCGCGGTGGAACTGTTTGCGCCTAATTCGCCTTGATTAGCGTCCCGCGCTGCACGCCTTCGAGCGCGGCTGCGCCCAGCTGCACGACGCGATAGTTCACGCGCAGCATGCCGACCTGCGGATGCGCCGGATCGCCGCCGGCGTAAAGGACGCCGTTATCGGCGCTGAAGCTCGCTGCCATGTTCGGCGCGAGGCCCGCATCGGTTACCGGATACGCTTGCGGCGCGCGCTGCGCGGTCAGCAAGTCTGGATCGATGCCAAACGCGCCGAGCTTGAGTCCCGGCGCCACGAATTGCGCGCTTGCGAATGGCGCCGGTGGATTCTCGTGGCCTTTCGGTTCGCGAAACTTGCGCGAATCCGCGGGAACGCCCCAACCAGTATCGTAACTGCACGCCGCGCCGGAACAGTGTTCCCGCCACGCAAACATTTCCACATGGCGCAAAAGCAGCGCTGCGTTCGCACTGATGCCGACCTGTGCATCGCGTGCCGGGCCATCCGCAGTGAGCATGCCGGTCACGCGCACGCGACGGCCGTCGTTGGCTGAATCCACATGCGCCGCATCCACGCTCAGCACGCCGGCGGGTGCGTTGGCGATCGTCGGCAACTGCAACTTCCCCAGATGCGCGCGCCCGAACCATAATGCAGCGCCGATCGCAATGACGATCACGACCGCGATCGGCCAATGCGGCATGGGCGTTTTCTTGCGTTTGCGTTTTGCCATCTACGCCGCCAGTCCGGCCAATTCCGGCAATTCGTCGGCGGTGCCGAAACGGCCTTTCTCGTCGCGCGTGACGCGAGCCAGCGCGCACTCCACGTCGTGGGTGAAGAACAGGCGCACACCGCGCGCGAGCTTGTCTTCGAGGAAGGCGCGCTTCTCGTCGATCAGCATTTCCGGCGCGCGGTCGTAGCCCATCGTCACCGGCAGATGCACCCACGGGCGGCCCGGAATCAGGTCCGCGCAAAAGACGACACCGCCATTCGGCATCACGATTTCCGCGAGCATCAGTCCCGGCGTGTGGCCGTCGCTGAAACTGAAACGCACGCTCTTGCCGAGCGCGAAAGAATGCGTGTTTTCCACCAGTTCCAGGCGCCCGGATTGTTCCAGCAGTCCCGGAAGTTCGGGAATGAACGAGGCACGGTCGCGCGGATGCGGATGCGCGGCGCGCTCGAACGCGCGCTTGCCGACGACGAACTTCGCTTTCGGAAAAAGCAGCTCCGGTGCCGCGCCTTCGCGCCATGGCGCAAGCAGGCCACCAGCATGGTCGAAATGCAGGTGCGAGAGCACGATGACGTCGATGTCATCATGCGTGAATCCCGCAGTGCGCAACGAATCGAGCAGGACGTGGCGATCCTCGACCACGCCATAACGCTCGCGCAGCCTGGGTTCGAAGAATGCGCCGATGCCGGTTTCGAACAGCACGTTCTTGCCATCGAGGTCCTCGGCCAGCAACGCGCGGCAGGCGAGCGGGATGCAATTGTCCGCATCCGGCGTCGACCATTTTTTCCACATCGCCTTCGGCGCATTGCCAAACATGGCGCCGCCATCCAGGCGCTGGGAATTGCCCAGGATCGACCAGAGTTTCACTTCACCTCGCCCAATCCGGACGCGTGCCGCGGATCGCTGGCGGCGTCGAGCGTGTTCGTCTTCAGGTTCCAGGTCGCCACGTTCATGAAGCCCCAGTGGCCACGCGGCTTGATGTCGTAACCCATCGCCTGCAGCGCTTTCGTGGTGTCCGCGTCGAACGCATCCGGCTCGGCCCAAACCACATCCGGCAAGTACTGGTGGTGATAGCGCGGCGTCGCGGCGATCTGTGCCGCGCTGGCGCCGTGCATGAACGCCATGATGCCTTCGAACACCTGGGTGATGATGGTTGAGCCGCCGGGTGAACCGATCACGCCGACTCGATCCGGACTGAACACAAACGTTGGCGTCATCGACGACAACATGCGCTTGCCCGGCGCCGGCGCGTTGGCCTTGTTGCCGAGCAGGCCGTAGGCGTTCGGCGCGCCCGGCACCAGCGCGAAATCGTCCATCTCGTTGTTGAGGAACACGCCCGTGCCCGGCGGCACGAGGCACGATCCGAAATGCGTGTTGACCGTTTGCGTCGTCGCGACCATGTTGCCGTCGGCGTCGATGATGGAAAAATGCGTGGTGTGCATGCCCGGATCGTGCGCCACGGCCGAGGGCAGCATGGACGAGGGCGTGGCCTTGTCCGGCAGGATGGAAGCACGCAAACCGGCCGCGTACTGCGGCGACAGCAAGGTATCGAGCGGCATCTTCACGAAATCCGGATCGCCCAGGTATTCGTTGTGGTCGCGGAACGCGCGGCGCATCGCCTCGATGATGTAATGCAGCTGATGCGGACGATCGAGCTTGTCCAGGTCATAGCCGGACAGCACGTTGAACATTTCCTCCAGCGCAACGCCACCGGACGAAGGCGGCGAGGCGGTGACGATCTTGAAGCCGCGGTAATCGAAGTCCAGAGGTTCGCGTTCGACGACCTTGTAATTGGCCAGATCCGCTGCCGTCCAGTCGCCGCCGGTTTCCTTCACCGCCTTGAGCAGCAGCTGCGCGGTCTTGCCCTTGTAGAAGCCGTCGTTGCCGTGCGCGGCGATGCGTTCGAGCGTTGCCGCCTGATCCGGATTGCGGAACGTCCAGCCCGCTTTCGGCACTTCGCCGCCCGGCAACAGCAGTGCCTTCGTGCCCGGATAGCGCACGATCTGTTCGCGATGGCTGGATATGGCTTCGAGAAATGTCTTGCCGGGCTGGAATCCCTCGCGGGCGATGCGGATCGCTGGCGCGAGCGACTTCGCCAACGGCAGCTTGCCATAGTGCGCGGCCAGCCAGGCCAGCGCGGCCGGCTCGCCGGGAATGCCGGCGGCAAGCGGCCCGTACAACGCCGTGTCGCGGTTGGGCGTGCCATCGGATTTGAGATATTGCGATTCCTTGACTGCCGCCGGTGCGGTTTCGCGCGCGTCCAGCATGACGTCGCGGCCATCGCTCGCGCGATGCAGCAGGAAGAATCCGCCGCCGCCGATGCCGGAACTTTGCGGCTCGACCACCGACAACGTGGATGCCACCGCGATCGCGGCGTCGAACGCGTTGCCGCCTTCGGCCAAGACTTCGAATCCGGCCTGCGTCGCCAGTTTG
Source organism: Pseudomonadota bacterium (assembly GCA_018240765.1). Classification (GTDB taxonomy): domain Bacteria; phylum Pseudomonadota; class Gammaproteobacteria; order Xanthomonadales; family Rhodanobacteraceae; genus Rudaea. Next base: position 6,385 of record JAFEFD010000519.1, read on the forward strand.
TGCGCGCTCGCGATGGCGGCATGGCCGGGACGCTGCGCCGCATGCGCACCCAGCACGAATGCGAATGCGACAAATGCAGCAAGGTATATTTTTTTCACTTCGATTCCTCACGCACGCCTGCGCCCGTGCAGCACTATCGCCGCAGGGCGCGGCAATCTCCGGACGCGCGCTACTTCATTTCGACGAAGCGAAGCTCCGCGCCCGACTTCGCGATCGCATCCTGCACGCGCTGCTGATCGGCGGCGGCGCCGGCGAACAGAACGACCACGTTCTTG
>JAFEFD010000051.1 GCA_018240765.1 Pseudomonadota bacterium
CAGTGCCGGTAGGCCGGCCCCAAGGTGTTGCCCTGGCGGAATTCGTCGCGCGCGGGATCGCTCGGCACGGCATCCATGATCAACTGGCTCAACGCCCGGAACAGCTTGACGTTGGCGTTGCTCTCGAACCCCTGCGGGTCGTTCTGTTCGGCCCGTTCCGCGGCCGCGTGCAGCTTGCGCAACTGCTCGATCACGCCCTCGTGGAACAGGAGCGTCCAGCCGTGCCGCTGCATCAGAGCGCCACTTCGCCTTCGATGTCTTCATCGAGGTTCACCGGGTGGTGCGCGTTGGCCAGCATGGCCCGCGCCAGATCGTCCGGCAGGGACTGGACGTGTCGCCCGGCCCGGATGTCCGCTTCCAGCAGCCCCAGGAAAGCGCCGATGGCCGGGTCTTCATGGTCGGCGTCGGCGCGGGTTACGACGACTTCGCCGCCGCGCAGGTCGAACGCCACTTTGCCGCCGGTGTCCACGCCCAGCGCCTGCCGGATGGACTTGGGCAGCGTGATCTGACCCTTGGAGGTCAGCGTCGCGACTTCGTGGATTTCGGGCATGGCGGCACTCCTGATGGCAATGCCTGAATGGTAAGGAAATTTCCTTACCTTGTCAATCTGGGTGTGCATGGTGCTCCGTCCGGTCGATGAAACGGCTCCATCGTAGGGGCGGCACAGCCAGCCTTCCCGTATCAATCCGACTTGGGCCAAACCCGCATTGGTTGTGGTCTGGCAGGCGTCGTTGCCCTATATCCAAAGGTTTCCGTAAAGGCCAAAGGGCTGGGGAAGGGGCAAGGGAATGGGGCCAAGGGGAAAGGCCCTACCCGAAAAGGCCAAAAGGCTCTCCCGACCGGCCCGCCGTCCGGGGTTCGCCATGCTCTCGCTGTTCCAACGCAAACGGGTGCCGCCCGCCGCCAGTGCGCCGACGCCCAAACCTTCCGCCGAGCCCGGCAAAGGGCTGATGCGGCCGGAGCCGGCCGCATCGCTGCTGGCGACACCCCGCCGGCAGAAGCTGCTGGAGCACATCTGGCAGCGCACCTCGCTCTCGCGCCGGCAGTTCGCCACGCTATACCTCGCCCCGCTGGAACGCTACGCCGAGTTGGTCCAGCAATTTCCCGCGTCGGAGGCCCATCACCACGCCTATCCGGGCGGCATGCTGGACCACGGCCTGGAGATCGTCGCCTACGCGCTCAAGCTGCGGCAGTCGCATCTGCTGCCCGCCGGCGCCACGCCGGAGGCGCAAGCCGCCCAGGCCGAGGCCTGGACGGCCGGCACCGCCTACGCGGCGCTGTTGCACGACATCGGCAAGATCGCGGTCGACCTGCACGTCGAGTACGCGGACGGCACGCTCTGGCACCCCTGGCACGGCCCGCTGCGGCGGCCGTACCGCTTCCGCTACCGCAAGGAGCGCGAATATCGGCTGCACAGCGCCGCCACCGGGCTGCTCTACGCCCGGCTGCTCGATCCCGGCATCTTCGACTGGCTCGCCGGCTATCCCGACCTCTGGGCCGCGCTGCTGTACGTGCTGGCCGGCCAGTACGAGCACGCCGGCATGCTCGGCGAACTGGTCGTGCAAGCGGACCAGGCATCGGTCGCCCAGGAACTCGGCGGCGATCCCAGCAAGGCCCTGGCAGCACCCCGGCACGCATTGCAGCGCAAGCTGCTCGATGGCCTGCGCTACCTCCTGAAGGAAGAGTTCAAGCTGAACCAGCCCCAGGCCTCGGATGGCTGGCTGACCCAGGACGCGCTCTGGCTGGTGAGCAAGACCGTCTCGGACAAACTGCGCGCGCATCTGCTGTCTCAGGGCATCGACGGCATCCCGGCCAACAACACGGCGGTGTTCAACGTGCTGCAGGATCACGGTATCGCCTTGGCCACGCCAGACGGCAAGGCGATCTGGAAGGCCACCGTCACCAGCGATGCCGGCTGGTCGCACAGCTTCACCTTTTTGAAGCTGTCTCCGGCCATGGTCTGGGATGCGGCAGACCGGCCGGCACCGTTCGCGGGTCGCGTACAGGCCGACGCGGAACAAGGGGTGCCGACGCCACAGGCACCGGCAGCCGAAGCGCCGGGCCTGGAAAGCGCCGATACCGTGCCACCGAGCACCGCGCCGACCGCGCCCGTGCCCGCCGACAACGGCGTGGCTGCGTTGCTCGATCTGCTGAGTGACACGGCCCCACCCGTAGCGCCGGAGCCCCCGAGCGACCCCGAGCCGGCCTCGCCACCGTCGCCTACGGTGCTGCCGCAGGTGAGCCCCGCGCCATCTCGGGATCGGCCGGAGCCTTCCGGCGAGCATTTCATGGCCTGGCTGCGTCAGGGCATCCAGACGCACAAGCTCATCATCAACGACGCCAAAGCCCTGGTGCATAGCGTCGCGGGAACGGCCTACCTGGTGAGCCCCGGCGTCTTCCAGCGGTATGCGCAAGAACATCTGCAAATTGCCGCACTGGCGAAACCGGAGAACCTGGAGGGATGGCAGTGGGTGCAGAAGCGTTTTGAGAAACTGAGCCTGCACCGCAAGCAAGCCAGCGGGTTGAATATCTGGACCTGCGAAGTCACGGGGCCGCGCAAATCCAGGCGACTGCACGGCTACCTGTTGAGCGCTCCCGAAGCGCTGTTCCAGGAAATGCCTCCGGACAATCCATACCTGCGCCTCCTCACCGAGGCCGTAAAGCGCGAAAATTCAGCCGCCGGTAATAAGAACGACAACGAACAGGGGTAGACAAGGGGCCACGGCGCGGGCCGGCTTCAGTCCGCAGACTTGGGCGGAGCCGTCTCTGCCAGCTTGGCTTCAGTCAGCGCCATCAAGTGGGCAGAACTGCATTTCAGCGCACGGGCGATTTTGAGAATGAGGGGGAGCGTGGGGACATGCTCGCCACGCTCGATCTTTCCCATGTGCGAACGCTCGATTCCTGACAGATGGGCCAGCGTTTCCTGGGCGATGCCTTGACTGGTTCTTTCTTCGCGCACGGAGGCCCCAAACGCGATGGCTGGTTCCGCTTCGTAGGTTGTTGTGCCGGTGGGCCGGCCTCTCTGAATCGAACGCTTTTGCATTGCCAAAAGCGTCGAGGATTGACACGATATAAACCACGTTAAACTTAACTCACGAGAAGCGACTTCATCGGTCGTCGCGAGTTCACTGCCTGGGGGAACTGGACGTGAAATCGAGCGATGCCTCCACTGAAATCCGGGTGGCTGTGCTCGGCGAGTGGGTGCCTTCACCGCTTGCCGACTTGCTGGCGTTACAGCGCGCCGAAGAGCCAGAAACCGCCACTGCTTTGATCGGATGCAGTGCCACGGCGCAGGCGCAGGAACTGCCGCACGATAACTTTGACCTAGCCCTGTCCACAGCCGCCTGGGAGTGGCCGGGCTGGGTGTGCGAACCGTTGTGGCATGACACGCTGGCGGTCGCCGTCGCCAAGCGCTCGCACCTGCTGTCCTACCGTGAAGTGCCTCGCCAAGAACTGCTCAAGCAGCCGTTGATCTGCGCGCAGTCAACGGCCGACGAGCCGTGGCGCGCGGTGGCGCAGCGCCTGTTCGAGGACGAGCTGCAGGGCCGCGAGCAGGTGGTCAGCACCTTCGACATGGCCATGACGCTCGTTGCAGCGGGCTACGGCATCGCCTTTGCGCCTGTCGCAAGGCTGGCCAGCTACCTGTGCCGAGGCATCGCCGCGCGGCCGCTGGCCGGCTCACCGGCCATCGTGATGGCCTATCTGCTGCGTCCCTGCACGTCCTTGACCGAGCCCCAGGAGCGATTCGCGCGCCGCGCCCGTTCCGTGTCCTGATGAGGGGCGCAGCGCAAGGCTGCTATGCGAACCCCACCACCTTCTCCTGATCCCACTCGCTTGCCTTCACGCTCGTGACCACGGCCATGATGATCTTGTCGAGATTGTTGGCGGTGGCGCCCTCCAGGGCCGAGCGGCCGCGCAGCATCGCACGCGGCTGCAGCAGCGCGTGGTAAATCTGCCAAGGGTCCGCGCCCCGGCTCAGCTTCATGACGGACTGGACCAGCTCGTGTTTGAGCGGGTCGAGGTGCCAGTCCGGCACCCGCTGGCCGCGGTTGCCCAGGTTCAGTGCCAGCAGGTTGCCCGCCTTGATCTCGTAGCTGATCCACCGGCGCGACTTGCCCGCCATCTTGGCGAACTCGACGACCGGAAGGTTGTGCGGCGACTCGAAAACATCGACGAGTTCCATCCGCTTGCGTTGAACGTCGGACAGTGGCTGCTCCATCACCGAGCGCGGCGCCGTGACCGCCGGCAGCCGCTGCGCCGCAGCTGACACCAGCGGCATCGCATCGCCAGGCTTGGTCACGAGCAGGATCGGCGTCGTCGCCGCCCTGGGCGGTGCGCTGTCAGCGGGATCGCCCCCGATGGCGGGCACGCCTTCCAGGTGAATGGTGAGCGGCATGCTCGCCGCTTCGACCATGTTCTGCTCAAAGAGGTCGAGGCGGTCGGCCCAATCCTGCATCATGCGGCGGCGCTGCTCCACGTACTCGGCGTGGTTGTACGTGCTGCTGACCTTGTTGGGATCGACGTGGGAGAGTTGCGCGTCCACCCAGGCTTTCGGATAGCCGAACTCGTTGAGCGCGGTGGACATCGTGGCCCGGATGCCGTGCCCGGTCAGCAGGTCACGGTAGCCCATGCGCTTGAGCGCACCGTTGAGGGTGTTCTCGCTCATGCGCTTCTTCAGGTCGTTGTCGTGCCGGAGCAGATAGCGCTGGGCCGGCTTGAACTCCTCCAGCATGTGCCGGACGATCTCGATGGCCTGCACCGACAGCGGCACGATGTACGGTGGAATGTCCTGCGGCCGCTGGCGCTTCCTGCGCATGTCCACCTGCAACTGTTTCACGACGTCGGGCGGGATGATCCACAACCCCTTGTCGAGGTCGAACTGATCGGGCGTCGCCAGCCGCAACTCGCCCGTGCGCACGCCGGTCAGGCACAGCAGCCGCAATCCAAGCTGGGTGCGCAGCCTGCCGCGGTACTTGCGCAGCCGCTGCAACAGTTTCGGCAGATCCTCCATGCGCAGGAACGGGTTGTGGTTCACCGGCGGCAACGGCACGGCGACCACATCGAGGTCGGACGCCGGGTTTTGCTCCAGCCCCGGCACGATCACCAGCGCGTAGCGAAACAAGTGGTTCAACCACGTCCTGACCTTCTCGGCGACGGAGAGCGCCTTGCGCTTCTCGATCTTGGCGATCACGTCCAAGAGGTCGGAGCGCTTGATCTCGTAGATCGAGCGCTTGCCCAGGTAGGGCAGTACATCCTTGTCGAAGACGCGCGGGAGGATGGAGTGCGTGGTCTGCCGGCCCTTCTTGAGGCTGAGCGCACGATGGGCAAACCACTTCCTGTAGATGACCTCGAAGGTGTGCTCGCCGGCGAGCTTGACCGCGGCGCGCTTCTGCTTGCGGTGAACACGGGGGTTGATGCTCTTGGCCACCAAGGCGCGCGCCTCGTCGCGCAGCGCGCGGGCTTCGAGCAGCGATACCTCGGGATAGGTGCCGAACGACATCCGCTTGGGCTCCTTGAGCCAGTAGTAGCGGAAGTGCCAGGTCTTGCCTCCCGTCGCTGCAACAGCGAGGGAGAGGCCCAACGTGTCGGGGAGGGTGTAGTCCTTGCCGGTGGCTTTGGCGCGTCGAACGGCCAGGTCGGAAAGTGCCATGCTTCTAGCTCCTGAACGTGAGTCAGGAACTCGATGCTGGTCACATCACCTGCGCGCCTCTACAAACAATCCGGAAGCGGTCGTGCCCGCAAAAATGGACACAATCATGGACATAAAAGTCCTGGCTTCAGGCGGATTTCCGTGGATGACAGCAGAACATCAAAGAGAGAGAAAACCGTTGCGTGACAACGACTTGCAGACTCCCTTGGATTTCAGCGGACCTCCGCAGAAAGATGCAGTGGAGCGGGTGAAGGGAATCGAACCCTCGTATGCAGCTTGGGAAGCTGCCGTTCTACCATTGAACTACACCCGCATTGAGGTACTGCTTAGGGGCATCCTAAGGCGCATCTGACGTAGGCTGCCATAAGAACCCTCGTCATCAGCTTGGGAAGCTGAGGTAATAGCCATTATACGACACCCGCTCGACGGGTCCGTCGGCCAGGGCCGACGCGAAACAGGCCGCCATTCTAATGGCCGGGCTGTGGCGATGCAATGCGGCTGTCAGAGCGCCAGCCGCTCCACCGCCTCGCGCACGCGCGCCTGCTCGTCCATTTTCAGGATGCGCTGCACGCGCGGTGCGAGTTCGCCGAGGTCGGCGCGCAGCACCTGCTGCTTGATCTCGAGGATGTTCGACGGGTGCATCGAGAAGTTGCGCAGGCCCATGCCCAGCAGCAGCAGCGTGTATTCTGGGTCTCCCGCCATCTCGCCGCACACCGATACCGGCATGCCGAAGCGCGCCCCGGCCGAGATGGTGCCGGCGACGAGCTTGAGCACGGCCGGATGCAGCGGGTCGTAAAGGTGTACCACCGCCTCGTCGGTGCGGTCGATGGCCAGCGTGTACTGGATCAGGTCGTTGGTGCCGATCGACAGGAAGGACAGGCGGCGGATGAACATGCCCAGCGCAAGCGCCGCGGCGGGGATCTCGATCATGCCGCCCACCGGCACCGACTCGTTGAACTTCACCTTGTCGGCGCGCAGCTCGGCCTTCGCCTTCTCGATGAGCTTCAGCGTCTGGTCGATCTCCTGCGCGTGCGCCAGCATCGGCACCATGATCTGCAACTGGCCGTGCACCGAGGCGCGCAGCAGGGCGCGCAACTGGGTCAGGAACATCTTCGGCTCGGCCAGCGAGAAGCGCACGGCGCGCAGGCCCAGCGCCGGGTTCGGCTCGACGCGCGAGTGCGCGCGGTCCAGCGCCTTGTCGGCGCCCAGGTCGAAGGTGCGGATGGTGACGGGCTTGTCCGGCATCGCCTTCACCACCGTGCGGTAGGCCTCGTATTGCTCGTCCTCGTCGGGCAGCGCGTCGCGGCCCATGAACAGGAACTCGGTGCGGTACAGGCCGATGCCGTCGGCCTTGACCGTCTTCACCGCCGCCATGTCCTTGGGCGTCTCGATGTTGCACAGCAGGTTGATGACCTCGCCGTCCAGCGTCGTCGCGCGCGTGTCGCGCAGGCGGTTGAGCTTGGAACGCTCGATCTCCAGCTCGCTGCGGCGCAGGCGGTACTCCTCGACGATGTGCTCGTCGGGGGCGACGATGATGATGCCGCGGGTGCCATCGACGATGACGAGCTCGTCGTCCTCGACCAGGTCGCGTACGTGGTGCAGGCCCACCACCGCGGGAATCTTCAGGCTGCGGGCGACGATCGCGGTGTGGCTGGTCGGCCCGCCGACGTCGGTGACGAAGCCGGAAATGTTGTGGTCGCGAAAGCCGATGGTGTCCGAAGGCGACAAGTCGTGGGCGACGATGATCGTGCCCAGGCCGTCGCGGCGCTTGGGCGGCAGGTGGCCCGGGTGGCCCAGCAGCACCTTCACCAGGCGTTCCACCACCTGCACCACGTCGGCCTGGCGTTCACGCAGGTAGGGGTCCTCGATCTGGCGGAACTGGTCCACCAGTTGTTCCATCTGCTGCACGAGCGCCCACTCGGCATTGCAGCCGCGCGACTGGATGAGCTCACGCGCCGTATCGGTCAGCATCGGGTCGGCGAGCATCATCATCTGCAGGTCGACGAAGGCGCCAACCTCGGAGTGAGCCTGGCCCGATGTGGTGGCCGCCTTCAGGCCGACGAGCTCCCCCTGCACCGTGGCAATCGCGTCGTTCAGGCGCTCGATCTCGTCCTTCAGGTGCTTGGGGGCAACGTGGTAGTGGTTGACCTCGAGCAGCGCGTGCGACACGAGGTGGACGTGGCCGATCGCGATCCCCTGGGAAACGGGCAGGCCGTGCAG
>JAFEFD010000520.1 GCA_018240765.1 Pseudomonadota bacterium
GTATAGTGCGCCTCACACTCCCACCATACCCACGAGGGCACTACCATGTACGAGCAAATCAACAGCCAGTTCCTGGCGCTCAGCAAGAGCTTCGCCGACAACGCGTTCAAGGCCCAGAACCTGGCCGCCGAAGGCATGGAGCGCATCGCAGCGCTGCAGCTCAAGACGCTGGAAAACCGCGTCGCCGCCACCGTCGAGTTCTGGTCCGAAGCCGCTGAAGTGCGCGATTTCGACGGCGTCAAGGCGATCTGGCCGAAGAGCGTGAACCTGGTGAAGGAATCCACCGAGAAGTTCTACGCCAACGGCCAGGAAATCTTCGGCCTGACGCTCAAGACCACCGAAGCGCTTGGCCAGTTGGCCAAGGGCAGTTTCGAAGCCGCCAACGACAACTTCACCAAGCAGGTGAATTCGGTCAAGAAGGCTGCCGCCAAGTAATCACGCGCGGGCCATACGCCCGCCGTTCGAAAACACGCCGCGCGAGCCTCCCCTCCCCTGGAATTCCGCGGCGTTCGAGCCGGATGGTCAAACCATCCGGCTTTTTTTATGCGTGCGATTTTGTGCGCCCGGTTGTGCCAAACTTCCACGCGCAGCCATGCCCAGCCTCATCGTCACTTCCGGAGCCCTTGCCGGCCAGGTGTTCGGATTCACCGACACGGCCGTGGTCGGGCGCGGCCAGTTTTCCGAGGTGCGCCTGAACGATCCGACCGTGTCGCGCCGGCACGCCTTGATCCGCCACAACGCCGGCAACTGGGAAGTCAGCGACCAGGACAGCGCCAACGGTACCTTGTTGCGCGGCGCCAAGCTTGCGGGGACGGCGGTACTGAGCGATGGCGACAGCTTGTGCTTCGGCGAGGTGATGGCCGTGTTCCACATCGCCGACATCGACCGGCCTTCGTTGCGTGCGGGCGCGCTCAAAAGCGATCCGGGCAACAAGCTGCGTTCGCGTACTGGCAATCGCGCAGCGGCTGGCGCACTCAGTCTGGGCGATCTGCTGGCACGACTGAAATTGTTCTGCGACATCGGCGCGCTGTCGCGACGTGCGCTGGACCTGCACACGACCCTGGACGAAGCCTTGCGCGCTCTCCTGGCCGCATTCGCGCAAGCCAGCCTTGCCGCCGTTTATGTCACCGACGCAGGCCGGCAATCGCTCAAGCGCGTGGCCCATCACGCCAGGCCGGGCGGCGGCGATGGCTTCGCACAGGCCGCGTCTTTCGTGCGCGACGCATTGAACATCGAATACGGCATCGAAATCGCCGACGACGAGGCGCGCAAGGAACTCGCCGCGCGCTTGAAGGCAGCTTCGGTTCCGGCCGCGCTGCTGGCGATTCCCTTGCGTCTGGGCGGCGAGACCCTTGGCGCGCTGTATCTGGAAAGCGCGACCGCAGCCAATGCCTGGCAGGCCGCCGACCGCGAACTGTTTGCCGGTGTGGCCGGGCAACTGGCGTGGCTCGTCGCCAGCCAGCAGGCCCAATCGCCCGAGCGCCTGGTCGAGGCGCACGACCTTGCGCTTGCGCGCCGCATCCAACAACGCTTCCTGCCGCAGTCGGCGCCGGTATTGAAGGGCTGGCGTTTCGCCGACAGCTATGCGGCCGCGCGCGTGATCGGCGGTGATTATTTCGATTACATCCACTATAGCGATGGCCGCCACGGCATCGTCATCGCCGACGTTTCCGGCAAGGCGGTATCGGGGGCGTTGTACATGGCGCGACTATCGGCGCAGGTGCGCGTGCTCGCGCGCAGCCTTGCCGGGCCGGATGAACTGCTTGTCGGCCTGAACCGCAAGCTCGCCCAGGAGCTCGAACCCGGCATGTTCGTGACCATGCTGGCCGCCGCGCTCGACCCCGATTCCGGAAAATTCGAGTTCGCCAATGCCGGCCATCCCGCGCCGCTGTTGCGCGAACCCGATGGCAGCGTGCGCGAGATCGGCGAACACGGCGCGTTGCCGCTTGGCGCGATGCCGGATACGAGTTTTCCGCTGTATGCGGCAACGATTGCACCGGGCGCCTGCCTGTTGCTCTACACCGATGGTCTGGACGAAGCGCACGACGCCGCCCAGAACCTCTTCGGCAAGGAACGCGTGACGCAAACCCTGGCCGGTGCCGGCGAGCGCGCGCAAGGCGCGCTTGATGCGCAGCTTGCGCAAGTAGCGCGTTTCACCGATGGGCAGGCGCAAAGCGACGACCTGACCCTGATCGCGATTTCGCGCGATCGCAAACGCTAGGATTTTCCGAACAGCGCTTTCAGCCTGGCCAACCAGCCTGCCGCCGGTTGCACTGATGCAGGCGCAGCTACGCGCACCGGCGTTATCCCGGCAGAACTGACGTAGGGCGCTGCCGCCATCGGCTTGAGCCCGAGCACGGATGCCGCCGCGCGCGCCAGCGCTTCGGCCAGCGGATGCGGCGGCGAGGCCAGCGATCCGGCACCGAGCAGGCGCGCCGCATGCTGCGCGAGTTCGGCTTCCGGGCGGATCTTCTGCGCCTGGCCGAGCGCAGCGTCGCGGTTCGGGAAGATCGCGAACAGCTTGCTGAAGCCGGTCATGTCGAATACCTGGCGCACCGAGGCGTTCATGCCGCACAGCTTCAGGTCGCCCTTGCCGCCATCGAGCTTCTTGGCCAGTCCGAGCAGGACGCGCAGGCCCGCACTGCTGACATAGCCGATGCCGGAAAGGTCGAACAGGAAACGGGTTTCACCGGCAGCCAGCAAATCCTGCAAGGTCAACTCGACGTCAGCCGCAGTCTCGGTATCGAGGCGGCCGGACAATGCGAGGATGCGCACGCCGTCTTGCTGTTCCTGGGTGATCTGGATCGCCACCGACGTTCAGCCCTCTCTGAACACAAATCTGGCTGCGCCAATCTGGATCACATCCTCGTTCGCCAGCGGGCGTTCGCGCACTTTTTCCGCATTCACGCGCGTGCCGTGCTTGCTGCCCAAATCGACGATGGTGAATCCGCCCATGCTGACCACGATCTTGGCGTGCTTGGGATCGACCCCGGGGCCGCCGATGCGCACGTCGTTGCCGGCATCGGCGCCGATGTCGATGGGTTTGAGTGTGAGCGTGTACGTCTGTTTGCCGGCCTCGGGATTCTGCGGCACCAGGCGCGCGGCGCGGAAGATTTGCGTCGCACCGCCGGTGGCCGGCGGTGCGACCGGTGGAGCCGGCACTCGTTCCGGTTCGGGGATATTGATCGCCGACATGGTCTGGGTCTTGTTCGGCGGCGCGTCGCCGCCGATCACGCTGGCTACCTCCTGGGTGCGAGCCTGCGCGGCAGCCAGGTCCGCCATCGAGAACCGGTTCGTGCCGCCGGCGTCGGCCTGCTCCAGTTCGCTTTCGCTGTGGAAGGCTTCGAGGAAGCGCGCCTTCAACTCTTGCCCGCGCGCGCGCGCCTGGCCGCGCTCGGCGACCGTGGTCTCGATCGCTTTCATGCGCTTGCCGAATTCCTTGTCGTCGAATTCGCCGAGCTGGTGGCGCAGCTCGAGTTCCTGCTGATCGAGCTTGATCGCCTCGTGGTCTGCCTCGAAGCGCCCGAGCAAGGCGCGCAGGCGCGCATATTGTTCGCGCGCAGCCTGCTTGAGTGGCGCAGCTTCGGCATCCAGCGCGGCGATGCGTTTTTCGTAATCGGCGCGCACGCGCACATACACCGCGTCGGCGAAATTGGATTTCATCGTCTCCATCGATTTCAGGCGTTCGGAAACCTGATCGTGTTCCTGCTTGAGCTTCTTCAGCGCTTCGATCGCCGCCAGGTCGATCGCCGACAACGCGCCCTGCCACTCGTTTTCGTTCGTACCCATGCCGATTTCCTCGTCAGGTGCCGATCAGTTCGACTTCAATCGAACCGAAGCGCAATTTGTCGCCCGCCTTCACCGGCATGGCGATGCCGGTCTGCAGGCGTTCGCCGTTCAGGTAGGTGCCATTGGTCGTGGCCGCATCCTCGCGTATCGAATACTGCACGCCGTCGCGCAACAGCATGGCATGTCGACGGCTGAGCGTGCGTTGCACGTCGAACGGGCCCAGATCGACTTCGGGAGTCGTGCCGGTCGCCGGATCCGGCCGGCCGATCAGGAATTGCGTACGCGTTGCGTCCAGTGCCACGACCTGGTTCGCCGCAGTCACGCGCAAGGCCAATGTGACGGGCGCCGCTGGCTTGGGTGGTGCTGACGGTGGAGCAGGAGCAGGCGCCGCGACCGGCTTGGGTGGTGCTGGCGGCGGTGGCGGCGCAGGCGCTGGAGCCACCGGTGCAGGAGGCGGTGCCTCCACCGGCCTGGGTGCCACGGGTGCGGCAGGTTTGGACGGCGGCGGCGCAGGCACCTGCGTGTGTGCCGCATCCACCAGGCACGATTCCAGATGGGCGATACGCGCGGCGAACTTGCCCAACAGCGCCGTGGCGACATCCGCATTGATCCGCAAAACCTCGGGTAACGCCGCGCGCTCGATGCGCAACAGACGCGTGCGCGATTTCGCCACTGCCGTCGCCGTGTGCGGTTGCTTGTCGAGCAACGCCGCCTCGCCGCAACAGTCGCCCGGGCCAAGCGAAATCAACGCTTCGCCGGCACCCGCCGGGAACAGGTCGATCTGCCCCGACTCGATGATGTACATCGCAGCGCCGGCGTCGCCCTGCTTGAACAAGGTACTGCCGGCGGCCACTTCGACGAAAAAGTCTTTGCCCGAAGCCATAGCGTGCCTAGTCCGTGCCGCGGCCGCACCGCGTCCGCCCGATTATGCCGACGCCTGCCGGTGCAAGGCAATTGCCAGCGGTTTCACGGATCCTTGCGCGCCCGCCGGATAGACTGCACCGATGAAGGCGATGATCCGCGGAAGCCTGCTCGCCGCAATGGCCGTGCCGGGACCTGTCGTGGCCACGCAAAGCGTGACCTTGCCGGCCTGGGTCTGCCAGCATCCCGACGCGATTTACGTGTCCGGCTTCCAATCCGGCGAGATCGCGGTACCCCAAAGCCCTTCCAATGGCAGTGGCGGGGCCTATCCGGGCAATGTCACGCGCATAGTGAATGTATCCCCTTATGGCAACCAGACCTACTATTTGTACCTGCCCGCCAATTACGCGCCGACCCATCCATGGCCGGCCATACTGGTTCTTCACGGCGCGGGTGGACCAGGGACATCGAACAGCGGCGCGCAACAAGTGCGCTCGGACTGGAGTTCGGTCGCGGCAGCCCAGGGGGTCGTCGTCATCTCAGTCGTCGGCACCAATGCCAGCGGGGGGTGGTCGCCGTCTGCGGATGTGCCAATCATGTCCGCGCAACTCGACGATGCATTGGCCAGCTACAACATCGACCAAGACCGTGTATATCTGTGGGGATTTTCGGCAGGCGCGCACTTGGCGCACGCGCTGGGACTTAACAACACCGACTACTTCGCAGCCTACGGTGTCAGCGCCGGCTCGTTGAACCAATACGCATGCAGCGACGACGGCTCATTTCAGCCAACATGCACCACGCTTTTGGGTGGCGCTCCGCGCAAGATTCCGGTGGATATCCATCTTGGCGATACTGATCCACTCTACACCA
>JAFEFD010000521.1 GCA_018240765.1 Pseudomonadota bacterium
AGCATCGGCGCGCCATCGCGTTCGGCGGTGATGCGCAAGTTCCCGGATTCGATCAGGAACGCCGTGCTCGGCGCCTCGCCCTCACGAAACAGGACTTCTCCCGGTTTGAGTTCGATCCGGTAAGCGGTAGCCATGCACGCCATTCCCCCCACGCCATGCTAGCAGGAAAGCGGGCAAAAAAAGGGCCGCCTTAGGGCGGCCCTTGTATTCACTTGCAATGATCTGGATTACGGTCCTGGCGGACTGAAGCCACTGTTGTTGCAGGTGCCGTTGATGACCAGCTTGGCCTGCAGGTTGCTCGGGCCAGTGAACAGGCAGCTGCCTGCCGCAGGCGGGATGACTCCGGTCAGGGTAACCGTGAACGGCACACCGCCATTGGAGCCGGTGGTACCAGACGCCGGGCTGATGGCAACGCTACCCGATGCAACCGTGCATGCCGCGGAAACCGGCTGCCCGGAAACGCCGGTCCCACTGCTGCTCAAGATCGTGGCGGTCACGGTGCCGGAGTAGTTTCCTGTCGTCGCGTCGCCCTTGATGCTGCACGGCGAAACCTGCATGGCACTGATGTTGACGATGAAGTCCAGGACCACGCTGGGCGCGGTCAAGGTCCCGCTCGACGCCTGTGAGCCAGCCGTGAAGGTCAGTGTCGGCCCACCCGTACCGCTCGTAGCCGGCAGACCGGCAGTCGTCACAGAGACCGTCACGCAACCGTTGCTACCGGTAACCTGGTTCACGTTTCCACTGGTCGCGACTCCATTCACGCTGCCACTGCCACCGGCTGGCAGGGTGAACAGGAAACTCAGCGTGAAATTCGGGATCGGCTGGTTGTTGGCATCCGAATAACAAACCGTCACAGGAACCGTGGCATCGCCCAACAGCGGATCTGGACTGGCAGTCAACGAACCTGGGCCGGAACCCGGATATACAAAGGTTGCGATGTCCGCGACCGTGTAGGCGCCACCCGTCACGGTATCCGTACTCGTGCCCTGCGCCCAAACCGCAATTGCCTTGCCGATTGCGGTGGATGGATAGTGCAAGGTTGTACTGGTACTTCCCGCCGTGCCCACGAATGCCGGCGAATCGATGCTGCCGTAGGCGGCACGGCCGATGACGTAAGGCAATACCGGCCCGCTATTTACGATCGATCCTGTTACGGTGTCGTTACGATTGAATGGCGCGGTGACATTCAGGCTGGTTGCGCTCGCAACGCTCTGCACGACACGCGCCATTTCCAGATCATCGTTGTTGTTCGGGCTGGCAACCTGCTTGCCGAAAACAAGCAGCGTGTCGCCAGGACCCGAGCCGCCGCCCGCCGTGGTGAATTGCCCGCCAGTCGCGGTGAACAAGTTACCGCCTTCCTGCGGGTCGCCGGTGTTGCCGGAATTGAGGAACCAGCTTTGCGGGCCGGAGCTGACTTTTGCGGTCTGCGGGCTGTCCACGCCGCCAAACGCGATAACCGTATTGGGCAGCGCCGGGTTCTGCATGCGATCCACGCCAGATACGGTCACTGGAAGACTATAGGTTGCCCCGTTGTCGGTTGTCGTCGCACTGCTCGAGGTTCCCGTTGCCGCTACTTCGCTGGCATTGGGTGCGGTGATGGTGAGGCGGTACAGCTTGCCATCGGAAATCATGACCGTGGTGGTGGAACTCACCGGGTCCTGAATCCCGTTGTCGACATTTCCATCGCCCCGGTCGACGGTTGCCTTGATCTGAACCGGCCCCTGCATGTTTCCGGCATTCACGGTAACTGTCGCGATGCCGTTATGGGTAACGGTGTCGACGGTCTTGGCCTTGTTGATCGACTGCCCTGCCGCATTGATGCCGGACAAAGTCACATCGGTTCCCGATGGGCCTGAAACGGTGAACTCGACGTTGTCGAATCCGCTGGGATCCGGCACAAGGGCATTGTTGCCGTCGGTGACCGCCGCGCGCACAAGTGCACTCTGCGGGCCGCCCGAGCTGGAAACGTACGCACCGCCGTCACTGGATGCCGAAACCGATGTCGGCAGGTTCGACGAAGCACCAGCGATCGTAATCGGCAACTGCGAAGTGATGGTCTGCCCGGTGTCCGGATCGATCGCCACGACGCTGAGTATGGCCGTTCCCGGGGTGTCGTTGGCGTGGACGAAGATCACGCCGTTGCCGCCGGTCACATTGACTGGGCCGCTGCCAATCAAGGTAAGAAATTCGTTGCCTTCATAAGTCGGCGGGTTTTTGGTTTGCCCGGTCCACGGTGTCGTCGGGTCGTCCAGCGTCGAGAAACTGGCGATGGAAACCGGATCGATGGACACATTCACCTTGGTGGTACCGGCAACCAATTGGCCATTCGCATGACGCCAGGTGACGGTGACTTCCGAGATCCACGGCGACCCGATGTAGTTGCTAGGAAATGGGAAAGTTTGCGCCGATCCCGCGTAGGGATTCATCGGCAGCGAAATCGCGGTAGGACTTAACTGCAAGCGTGGATCCTGCGTGCTGCCCGGATTCACAGTCACGTTAATCGATGCAGAACTGCTTGATGCAGCAGTAACCGTTATTTTGGCGGTTCCAGTCTGGTTGGAGCTGTTGAACAGGAAGGTGGTTACACCACCGGTGACTGTATTTGTCGCCGTCGCGCCCGAAGCGGATGCGCCGCTTAAACTCCCGATCGTCGCCGGCGACAGGCTTGCCGAAACCGCGGTGCCGTCCGGCGCGTTTGCGCCTCCGGGATTTTTTACGCTGACCGTCAATGTGGTGAACGAGTTGGTCGTGATCGACGCTGGCGATGCACTGATGGAAATGTTGAAAGCAGGACTTCCGCCGAACGCGGAATTGCTGCCGCCACCACCGCCGCCACAGCTCGCCAGGGCGATGCTCGCGAGCATCAGTACGAACAGGTTGCGCAGGGCTTTCATGTCGAATCTCCGGGCTCGCGATTTCATCGGTTTGTTTCTCCGGCAACTGTTCTGGCTGCCAATTTTGTCGTGTGCGTCGGTCATTTCAGGCTTTCACTAAGGATGCGCGGGGTCACGAAAATCAACAATTCCGCCTTTTGGTTATTTTTCTTGGTGTCGCGGAACAAGACACCGAGGCCGGGAATGTCTCCAAGGAACGGTACTTTGGTGATATCCGTCGACTTGTCGAATTCGTAGACACCGCCGAGCACCACGGTCTGGCCATTGTCCACCAACACGGATGTAGTGATTTCGCGCTTGTCCAGCTGCGGCACGAAGCCGCCGCCGGGATTCGGCACCAGCTTGTTGATCGCGTCCTTCTTCACGTCCAGGGTCAGATAGACGCGATTGTCCGCAGTAATCGTCGGCGTAACCTTGAGTTCGAGCACGGCTTCCTTGAACTGCACGGTTGCCTGATTCGCACCGCCGCCGGCCTGGAACGTGACGTAGCCGATTTCCTGGCCCTGCTTGATGTCGGCTTCCTGCTGATTGGCAGTGATCACGCGTGGGCTGGAAATCAGCTCGCTACGACCTTCGGTCTGCGCAGCCGACAATTCCAAGTCAAGCAAATAGTCGGCACCTAGGATCGCCAACCCGAAACTTCCCGCCGATGTGCTTGATGGCAAATTGACGTTCAGCCGATTACCGATATTCGGCACCTGGATGCCGCTACCGGCCGGACCTGGCGACGAGATCGGCAAGCCACCGAATCCCGCCACGCGATTGGCAAGTGCGATATTCGACATCTGATCGGCGGCAGCCAGCGAACCGGACGTGGAAACGATGGTGTTGCCGGTCTGATAACCACCACTGATGCCGAACTTCGCACCGAGTTCGCGCGCGAAGTTGTCGGTCGCGACCACGACACGCGATTCAATCAGCACCTGTTGCACGGGTTTGTCGAGCTTGGAAACCAGAGTACGGATTTCCTCGACACGTTCGGGCGTATCCACGACCAGAAGCGTATTGGTGCGATCATCGGAAGTGACGCGACCGCGCGGCGAAAGGAATCCACCACTTTGACCAGCGGCGCCACTTTGACCACCGGCGCCACCGGCCGCACCGGTTTTGGCCGAGAGCAGTGCAGCGATATCCTTGGCCTTGCCGTAGCTGATCGGGATATAAACAGTGACGGTTTGCTTGACGTCCTGCAGTTTCTGGTGTGCCTCGGCGATGGCCTGTTCACGCGTAGCGATTTCCTGCTGTGGCGCAATCCAGATCACGTTGCCGTTCTGGCGTTTGTCCAGGCCTTTGGTTTGCAGCACCAGATCGAGCGCCTGGTCCCATGGCACGTTGATCAGGCGCAAGGTGACATTGCCGCCAACTGAGTCTGATACCACGATGTTGAGATCGGACACGTCGGCAATCAATTGCAGTACCGAGCGCGTGGGAATGTCCTGGAAATTGAAGGTCACGCGGTTGCCGCTATAGACAGGCGGCGCGTTTGGATCGACTTTCGCTTCTTCCTTCTTCGGCGACACCTCGATCACATATTCATTGCCGGCCTGGTACGCGAGTTGGTCGAAAGAACCGCCCGCGGCGATTTCCATTTCCACGCCACCGCCCTTGCGGCGGGTTTCGATGGACTTCACCGGCGTGGCGAAATCGAGGACGTCGAGCTTCTGCGCGAACTGCGCCGGCAACTTGACGTTGTACATGTTCACGTCGATCTTGTCGCCCATGCGCTGCAGGTCGACGCCTGCGCCCTGGCCACTGAAGGTGACGATGACGCGGCCTTCGCCGTGCTGACCGCGACGGAAATCGACATTCGTGATCTCCATCCCGGTCGCCGCGGACGACTTGGTCTGGTCGGTCGCGGCCACCGCTGCCGCGGTCGCGGAAGCTGCACCACCCGACATGTTGTTGTTGACGATCAGGATGTAATTGTTGCCTTCCTTGCGGGTTTCGTAACCGGCATTGTGGAACAGGTCGACGACGACACGCGTGCGCCCGGCAGCCTCGACTGCCGTTACCGACTGGGTGGCTCCGGTGTTGATGTCGATGCGCCGCTTGGTCATCGCATTGTGTGTATCCGGAATGTCCACGGCGATGCGCGCGGGATTCTGCGTCGTGAAGATCTGCGGCTCGGCCACCGGTGCGGCAAATTGCAGGGTGATCTGAACCTTGTCGCCGGCAAGCGGCGCGTAGGTGATGTCCTGCAAGGTGTTCTGGGCGAGCACGTTCGTCGTCAGAACGCTCCCGAGCAGCATGAGCATCCATGCCATACCGCGGCGATTGCGCGCGGAAGTTTCGGGTCTGGACGTACGTCCCTGGAAGTCAGCAACTGTCATGATCATCTCTAGTTACCCCCAATGGGTCGTCTATTTCTCGCCAAGCGCGATCGACGCCTGGCGCTTCATCCAACCGCCGCTCCCGTTCGGGATCAGCTCCACGAGATCGATATGGTCCTCGGCAACAGCGGAGATCTTGCCGTTGTTCTGGCCCACGTAATTGTTCACATGCACACGATGGATCACGCCATCCGGATCCTTGATCAAACCTTCCATGTTCGCGCCGGTCCCGATGGTGCCTACCATTTTCAGGCTGTCCAGCGGGTAGTTTTCCAGCTGTTCCCTGGGATGCTTGTCCGGCATCGGTCCATTTGCGCTGGCCTGAGCCTCGCGTTGTTCTTCCAGGCTCGGCCCGAACGGATCGCGCTTGTCCTGGTCCTGATAGACAAACGTCTCGAACGTCTTGAGCACCGGCAACGGCGGTACCGGCGGTCCTTTTTTGGCCTTTTCCTGCGCAACCCATTCCTGCAGGTCGCCCATGCCGCCGGTGCAACCAGCGAGTAGAGCCAACGTTGCGCCAAGCAGGAACAAGCGCGCCAAGTTGGAGATGTGAACGCTACGCATGTTCACTTTCCTCCCTGGTTGGCAGGTTTCTTCGGCGCGCTGCCACTTTCGTCTTCTTCGACGTAACGGTAGGTGCGAACGGTGCCTTCCAGCGACAGCTCACCGGCGGTGCCTGCAATTGGCTTGAGCGACACATCATGCATGGTCAGGATCACCACACGCGGCAACGCGGCAACGCCGCTGATGAAAGCGCCAAACTGGTGGTAGGTTCCCATCATGCGCAATTGAATGGGTTTCTCGGCGTAGAAACCTTCCTTGATCGATTCGGGGCCGGGCTGGAACAGCTGCGTCTGCAAACCGGCAGACAACGCTGTTTGCGAAATATCCACCAGTAGCTCTGGCATTTCGGTCTTGCTCGGCAATTGGCGCAACAACTGGCGCAGCATGTCGCGCATCTCGTCGAGCTGCTGCTTGAGCGCGTCAAGGTTCACGACCTTGGCCTGCTTGTCGGAAAATTCCTTGCGCAAACCTGTTTCCTGCCCCTGCCGTTGTTTCAAGTCGTCTTGCTGGTCGCTGATCATGAACCACCAGCCCGCAAGTACGATCAAGCCGAAGAGCAAGGTGCAAAAAGTGAGTTTGACACCCTGGGCCCAGCCGCCGATGTTGTTGAAATCCAGATTGCGGAAATCCGACAGTTTCATGGCTTGCCCCCCTCCTTGCCCGCCGGAGCCGCTGTCGCGGGTGCAGCCGGAGCCTGCGCCTTATCCGATGACGGGCTGGCTGCCTTGCCCATGCCATTCGCTGCCGCGAACTGGGCCGCCTTTTCCTGTTCCTTTGCCTTCTCGTCGGGATTGGTCAACTTCACCGTCAGGCCAAACTCGAAGCGCTCACGCTTGTCGTTTTTCTTTGCTTCGGTCTTGACCAGATCCGGATGAGTGATCCACGGCGAGGCATCGAGGTTGCGCATGTACGTCGCCACGCTCGCGTTGGATTGCGCCACGCCATCGAGCGACAGCGCGTCGCCATTTTGCTTCATCGTCATCAGACGCACGCCGTCCGGAATGGTTTTCACCAGTTCATCGAACAGGTGCACCATTTGCGAGCGGCTGGCCTGCAGTTTCTCGATGATTTCCTTGCGCGCGAGCAACTTCGACTTGGTCGATTCCAGTTGCTTGATTTCGGTCAGCTTGGCGTCGAGCTGGTGGATCTGGTCCTTCAGGTAGGCATTGCGAGCATCCTGGTTGTCCAGGCGCATGCCCATCCAGTACCACCACACGAAGACGGCGAATACCGCAGCGACGGCAGCGCCGGCCAGCATCACGTAGAACTCGCGCTGGCGTTGCGCGCGCAGCTCATCGCGCCAAGGCAATAGATTGATCTTGGCCATCAGTCGAAACTCCTCAGCGCGAGGCCGCAGGCGATCATCAGCGCGGGCGCATCCTGGGCCAGCGTCTGGGCCTGCACGCGCGATGACAGCGACATGTTGGCGAGCGGATTGGCGACCACGCAGGGCACGCCAAGCTGTTCTTCGACCATTTCCGCGACGCCGGCAATGGAAGCACAACCGCCGGCAAGCACGACCTGATCGACCTTGTTGTATTCGCTGCCGGCGAAGAAGAATTGCAACAGGCGACTGACCTGCTGCACCATCGCTTCCTTGAACGGATCGAGAACTTCGATTTCGTAGGATTCGGGCAAGCCGCCCTGGCGTTTGGCCAGACCCGCTTCCTCATATGACAAGCCATAGCGGCGCATGACTTCATCGGTAAGCTGCTTGCCGCCGAACACCTGTTCGCGCGAATAGATCGTGCGCTGGTTCTTGAGCACGATCAGCGTGGTCATGGTTGCACCGATGTCGGCAACCGCGACGACTGCATCCTTGGGAACAGCCAATTGATCGGCAACCAGCTTGAACGCGTTCTCCATCGCGAACGCTTCGACCTCGACGACGCGCGCGGTCAAGCCGCCAAGATCAAGGGCCGCGACGCGCAGGTCAACGTTTTCCGTGCGCGAGGCGGCAAGCAGCACGTTCATCATCTCCGGATTGTCTTTCACCGGACCGACGATTTCGAAGTCGAGGCTGACTTCCTCGATCGGATAGGGGATGTACTGGTTGGCCTCGGACTGGATTTGCGCTTCGAGATCTTCGGCCGACAAATCCGCAGGCATTGGAATGATCTTGGTGATCACCGCGGAACCAGCCACTGCGGCACAGGCGAATTTGGTTTTTGCACCAGAACGGTTGAGCGCGCGACGGATCGCTTCGCCGACGGCTTCCACCTCGACGATGTTCTTCTCGACCACGGCGTTGGGCGGCAACGGCTCGACCGCGTAATGCTCCACGCGATACTTGTTGCCCGACTGCGTCAACTGCAACAGCTTCACGGCAGTCGAACTGATATCGACCCCGATCAGCGGTGGCGCTTTAGCACTGAGTAGGCCCACACTTTTTCCCCTTCCCACGCGCTCTTACGAGCGATATATGCGCATCCACATTAAATACGAACTTTAACGGATTATCAACAGTCTCTTGAAAAATCCAGCAAGTCATTGATATGTCACAATTATGTCAGCGATTTTGCCGATACTCCGCCGAATTCTTCTATCGGCTGGATGGCTGTGCACCTATACTGGCCAAGCGATCTTCGCCCGGAAGACCGCCTCGCTACCTTGACTGCGATCACAACTCCAATCACGCATGAGAATATTTCGACGTTTGCTCCGTTGGTTCTTGATTTTGTGCGTGCTGGGCGTCGTGGTCGGCGCCATCGGGATCGGAGTCGCCTACTGGCTGATCGAGCCGCGCCTGCCGTCCGTCGACGTGCTCAAGGATGTACGCCTGCAAGTTCCGTTGCGTGTCTACACCCGCGATGCGAAGCTGATCGCCACGATCGGCGAGACGCGCCGCATCCCGGTCAAGATCGAGAACGTCCCCCAGCAATTGAAGAACGCCTTTCTCGCGGCGGAAGACGCGAACTTCTACAGCCACTCGGGCATCGACTTCACCGGCATCCTGCGCGCGCTCGGCTACATGGTCGTCAAGCGCAGCCTGCATGTGCCGGGCGGCAGCACGATCACGCAACAGGTCGCGCGCGGATTTTTCCTGAGTTCCGAAGTCAGCCTGACGCGCAAGGCGACCGAGATATTCCTCTCGTTCCGCATCGAGCACGAACTGACCAAGGACGAAATCTTCCAGCTTTACCTCAACAAGATCTTTTTCGGCAACCGTGCCTACGGCGTCGCTGCCGCCGCCGAGTTCTACTACGGCAAGACGCTCGACCAATTGAGCTTGTCCGAATGCGCAATGCTCGCCTCGCTGCCGAAATTCCCGTCGAGCAGCAACCCGCTGAGCAATCGCGCGCGCGCCACCGAACGGCGCAACTACACGCTGCAACGCATGCTCGACAACGGCTTCATCACGGCCGCGCAATTCAAGCAGGCCAGCGCCGAGCCAGACCAGTCGTTCGCGCATGAGCCACCGGTCGAAGTCGACGCGCCCTACATTGCCGAGCAGGTTCGCCTCGATGCGCTGGATCGCCTCGGCAATGACGCGCTGACCGACGGCTTCAGCGTCTACACCACTCTGGATTCGCGCGACCAGATCGCCGCCAACCAGGCCATGCGTGACGACCTGATCAGCTACGACGAGCGCCACGGCTGGCGCGGACCGGAAGCGCACTTCGACATCGGCGCCCATCCGTTGCCGCCGCAACTGGACAAAAGGCTGGATGCGGATGCGTTCCGCCCGGTGCTAGGACTGATTGCCGGCATCGTCGTCGACAGTTCCGAAAAATCCGCCGATATCTACCTGCAGGACGGCCAGAGCGTGCCGCTGGATCTGGCCGCGGTACGCTGGGCGCAGCGCTACAAGGACGAAAGTCATCGCGGCGCACCGCCCAAGCGCGTCGACGACGTGCTCAAGGCCGGCGACGTGGTGCGCCTTGCGCGTACCACGGACGGCAAATGGAAACTCTCGCAGATCCCCAAGGTGCAAGGCGCGCTGATCGCGCTGAATCCCGACGACGGGGCGATCGAAGCCGAGGTCGGCGGCTTTTCCTACGCACGCAGCAAGTTCAATCGCGCCGTTCAGGCCAGCCGACAGCCCGGCTCCGGATTCAAGCCATTCTTCTATTCCGCCGCGTTCGAGCATGGCTTCACGCCGGCATCGATCATCAATGATGCGCCGATCGTGTTCGCCGATCCGTCCAAGCCGAATGGCCTGTGGGAACCGAAGAACGACGATGACAAATTCGAAGGCCCGATGCGTCTGCGCGAAGCGCTGGTCGAATCCAAGAACCTGGTGTCGGTGCGTCTGCTCGATGCGATCGGTGTTCGTTACGCGCGCGAGTTCGCCACGCGCTTCGGCTTCAACCTGCAGCAATTGCCGGACAACCTGTCGTTCGCGCTCGGCACCGCATCGGTTTCGCCGCTGGCGATGGCGCGTGGATACGCGGTGTTCGCCAATGGCGGCTTCCTGATCGATCCGTATTTCATCGACCGCATCGTCGACCGCGACGGCAAGGAGATCTTCAAGGCACAACCAGCGCTGGCCTGCCGGCATTGTCCGCAGCGCCTGATCGAGGACGCGCGCGAACAAGCCACCGCTGCCGCGAATGCGAATGCGAATGCCAATGCGGGTGATGCGCAGCCGATCAAGACCTCGCTCCCGGGCACGCCGGCGACGGCTACGGCGGCGGCACCGGCGGATCCGAATGCACCGAAGCTCGCGCCGCGCGTACTCGATGCGCGTACCGCCTACCTGCTCGACTCGATCCTGCGCGATGTCGTGCGTCGCGGCACCGGCGCCGGCGCGATGGTGCTCAAGCGCAACGACCTGGCCGGAAAAACCGGTTCGACCAACGATCACCGAGATGCCTGGTTCAATGGCTTCAATGACGACATCGTCGCGAGCGTCTGGGTCGGCTTCGACGATTTTTCCTCACTCGGCCGCAGCAACGGCGTTGGTGAATTTGGCGCGCAGGCGGCATTGCCGATGTGGATCGACTTCATGCGCACCGCGCTCAAGGGCGTGCCGGAGAAACCCTTCGAGATGCCGCCCGGCATCACCACCGCACGCATCGACAAGGCCACCGGCCAACTCGCTCCGGCTGGTGATCCGAACAGCATGCTGGAAGTGTTCAAGGTCGAGGATGTCGCCCGCCTCGCCGCCGGACCGAACAACGCGACGGACGAGGAAAAGAAAGTCCAGCAGGACGCCTACGGAATCTTCTGATGGCCAAGCGCGACAACCCGATGCGCCGACGCGTGGCGGTGGAAGCGGCGCGCCTGATCAGCGAACACGGTTTACGCGACTACCACGCGGCCAAGCGCAAGGCCGCCGAGCACTTGAACATCCGCGACGAATCGAGCCTGCCGAAAAACAGCGAAATCGAGGAAGCCCTGCGCGAGCACCAGCGGTTGTTTCACGGCGGCGACCAGCCGTGCCATTTGCGCGAATTGCGCGTGGCCGCTTGCGAGGCGATGCGCTACTTCAAGCGCTTTGACCCACGCTTGGTCGGGCCAGTGCTGGATGGCACCGCCGATGCGCACTCGGCGATCGTCCTGCACTTGTTTACGGAATCGCCAGAAGCCGTGATCGACATGCTGGCGGAAGATGGTGTGGAGTTCGAAGAAGATAGCCGACGCTTGCGCGTCAATCACGATGTGTCAGCCGATTTTCCGGTCCTTCGGATCGAGCGGTCAGGGGTGGATTACGACCTGACCTTGCTTCCGCAGGACGCGATTCGCCAGGCGCCACTGGATCGCACTGGCGAGCGGCCCATGCATCGGGCGACGCTGGCTGCCGTGGAAGCGCTGCTCAGCGCTTCGTGATCGGCGTGTAATCGCGCGTGGTGGCGCCGGTATAGATCTGGCGGGGGCGTCCGATCTTGGTGTCCTTGTCCTGGTGCTGCTCCAGCCAATGCGCGACCCAGCCAGCGGTGCGCGCGATCGCGAACATCACCGTGAACATCTCGGTCGGGATCTTCAGCGCCTTGTAGATGATGCCGGAATAGAAATCGACGTTCGGATACAGCTTGCGCTCGATGAAATACGGATCCTTGAGCGCGACCTGTTCCAGTTCCAGCGCGACATCCAGCAACGGGTCGTTCACGCCGAGCGCAGCCAGCACCTGGTGGCAGGTTTCGCGGATGATCGTCGCGCGCGGGTCGAAGTTCTTGTACACGCGATGGCCGAAGCCCATCAGGCGGAAGCCGGAGTTCTTGTCTTTCGCTTTCTCGACGGCCTTGCCGACGTTTTTCGCATCGCCGATGTCGGCGAGCATCTTGAGCACCGCCTCGTTGGCGCCGCCATGCGCGGGTCCCCACAGTGCGGCGATGCCGGCAGCGACACAGGCGTACGGATTCGCGCCGGTGGAACCGACCAGGCGCACGGTCGAAGTGCTCGCGTTCTGCTCGTGATCCGCGTGCAGGATGAACAGCAGATCCAGCGCCTTGGCGACCACGGGATTGAGCTGCAGCGGTTCGCTGGGCACCTCGAACATCATGTGCAGGAAGCGCGTGCAGTATTCCAGGTTGTTGCGCGGATAGCGGATCGGCCAGTCGATCGAGTAGCGATACGCCGCCGCGGCGATCGTCGGCACCTTGGCGATCAGGCGGATCGCGGCCAGGCGGCGCTGTTCCGGATCGGAAATATCCAGGGTGTCGTGGTAAAACGCCGACAACGAAGCGACCGCTCCGCACAGCATCGCCATCGGGTGTGCGTCGTAATGGAAACCGTGCAGGAAGTTCTTGAGCGATTCCTGCATCATCGTGTGATGCGTGACTTCGTCCTCGAACGCGCCGAATTGCGCGGACGTGGGCAGCTCGCCGTTGATCAGCAGGTAGGCGACTTCGAGAAAACTCGATTGTTTCGCGAGCTGTTCGATCGGATAGCCGCGATACAGCAGCACGCCCTTGTCGCCGTCGATGAACGTGATCGCACTGCGCGTGCTGGCGGTCGAGACGAAGCCCGGATCGAAGGTGAAATACCCCAGATCCTTGTGCAGCTTGCCGATGTCGACGGCGGGCTCGCCCATGTTGCCGGACACGAGCGGCAGTGTACTGGTCTTGGCAGAGGCGCTATCGGTGATAAGGACGGTCTTGTCGGACACGGCAGGCTCCTCGTCGGATTTGCGGAAATTTCGGCCGCGCGTGCGCGGCGCCATCCATGCTGGCGGGCGCCGGATGCACGGCGCCCGCAGCCGCCAGCCGGCGAACGGCCGACGCGATCGGGCTTACTTGGCGCCGTAGCGCTTGCGGAACTTGTCCACGCGACCACCGGAATCGAGGATCTTGTGCTTGCCGGTGTAAAACGGGTGCGACTTGCTGGAAATTTCCACCTTGATCAGCGGATATTCCTTGCCGTCTTCCCACTTCATCTTGTCCTTGGCGGTCATCGTCGACCGGGTCAGGAAGGCGAAATCGGACGAGACGTCCTGGAAGATCACCGGCTCGTATTTCGGATGGACGTCG
>JAFEFD010000522.1 GCA_018240765.1 Pseudomonadota bacterium
CCCGGCTGCATGTCCTTGCGAATGCGCGCCTGGTCCTGCATGAACGAATCCAGCGACTGCGCCACCAGCGGTTTGGCGACCGGCGGCGCGGCGTGCGCGGCGGGAATGCATGCGGCGCACGAGACCAAGGCCAGCACGGCGGAAAAAGTGATGAATCGGTTCATTGCAGGCTCCAGTATTGTTCGGGGTCAAGATGTACGGCAAATATCGTAGACACAACAACCGACCCCTGTCAACGATGACTTTCGTACTATTTGCGAGTGCGGCGCTTGCGCACGCGCCGTACCAGGTATTCGACCACTTCGCCGGCCACGTCGACGCCAGTGGCGGACTCGATGCCTTCCAGTCCGGGCGAGGAATTGACCTCCAGCACCAGGGGCCCGCGGCGCGAGCGCAGCAAATCGACGCCGGCCACGTTCAGGCCCATCGTGCGCGCCGCACGCAGCGCGGTGTCATTCTCGGCCTGGCTGAGTTTCACCGCCGTCGCCGATCCGCCGCGGTGCAGGTTGGAACGAAACTCGCCGGCGCGTGCCTGCCGGCGCATTGCCGCAATCACCTTGCCGCCGACGACGAAACAACGGATGTCCGCTCCGCGCGCCTCGCGGATGAATTCCTGCACGAGGAAATTCGCATACAGCCCGCGAAACGCTTCGATCACGCCCTGCGAGGCCGATCGCTTCTCGGCGAGCAGCACGCCCTGCCCTTGCGCGCCTTCGTTGAGCTTGATCACGTGCGGCGGCTCGCCGAGCATGGCCAGCAGGTCGACGGTATCATCCGGGTAGTCGCCGAACACCGTCGTCGGCAGGCCGATGTTTTCGCGCGCGAGCATCTGCAGGCAGCGCAATTTGTCGCGCGCGCGCAGGATTGCATCCGACGAATTGGGCGTATAGACGCCCATCATCTCGAACTGGCGCAATACCGCCGTGCCATAAAACGTGATCGACGCGCCGACGCGCGGAATCACCGCGTCGAAACCGGCCAGCGCACGGCCCTTGTAATGCACGGCGAAATCGCCCGGCGCAATGCGCATGTAGCAGCGCAGCGGATCGAGCACGCGCACGCGGTGCCCGCGCGTGCGCGCGGCCTCGACCAGGCGCGCGGTCGAATACAACTTCGTGTTGCGCGAGAGGATGGCGATCTTCATGCGCGGGCGCTCCGCTTGCGGCGCCCGCACACCCACGACAGATCCGGATCGACCCGGAAGCGCCCACGCAGCGCCGTACGTCCGAGCAGCATCGGGAACAACATGCCGCCACGGTCGCTGAGGTTGATATCCGCTTCAATGCGTTCGCTGCCCAGCACGATCGCGCTGCGGATAAACCAGCGTTCGGTTGAATCCCCCCCTGAATCCGTCACCGCGCGGCGTTCCAGCGCCGGCGCTTCGCATTCCACGGTACGCGCGCTGCGCCGCCGCGGCGCTACCGCAAAACGCAACCAGGTGCGGCCATCGCGTTCGAACGCTTCGAGTGCTGTCACATGCAGGGACGATGAGCGCGCGCCGGTGTCGATCTTGGCCTTGATCGCCGCCAGCCCGAGCTCGGGCAGTGATACCCATTCGCGCCAGCCGATCACAAGCGGTTCTTGCATGACGCGGGTCCGTACGTTTGGAGCGGGTGAAGGGAATCGAACCCTCGTCAGTAGCTTGGGAAGCTACAGCTCTGCCATTGAGCTACACCCGCGTCGGGACGCTACTGTACGAAGCAGGGCCGGATCGGGCAAGCGCCGGCGTTCACGCCGGCTGAATGGCGGCTAATGCACCATGCACGCATGCCGCGGGGGAAGGCAGCCATTCAGCTTCACCGCGCAAAGATTCATGGCGTAAAGTTAGGGACCCGGCGGGATCATTCCGCAATCCAGGCCAGCCGGCAGTTTTTCAACCACCGCGTGACGCGCCAAGGAGCGCTGCCATGTTCCGACTCTCTCGAATCGCTGTCCTACTGGCCGGTCTCGGCCTTGCCTTCGCCGTGTTGGCGCAAGACAACGGCACGCCGGTCGACCCGCCCGGCCGCGTGGCCAGGCTTTCCTACATGCAAGGCGATGTCAGCTTCGTGCCGGCCGGCGAAAACGACTGGGTGCAGGCGCAACTGAATCGCCCGCTGATCACCGGCGACAAGCTGTGGACCGACCGCGGCTCGCGCGCGTCGCTGGAAATCGGCGCCGCCGCCGTGCGCATGGATCAGAGCACGAGCTTCGACTTTCTCAATCTCACCGACAACACCGCACAGATGGAACTGACGCAGGGCACGCTGAACCTGCGCGTGCGTCGCCTGTATGACGGCCAGAGCTACGAGATCGACACGCCCACGCTCGCATTTGTGGTCAATCGCGTCGGTGTGTTCCGCATCGACGTGGAACCCGACGGCCGCTCGACCGTCGTCACCGTGCTCAGCGGCGGCGGCGACGTTTACGGCGAAGGCGGTGCGCGCTTTGCCGTCGACGAGGGCCAGTCGGTGACGTTCCATGACGCGCAATTGCGCGATTACCAGGTCAATGCCCTGCCACCAACCGACGCGTTCGACGACTTCTGCCATGACCGCGACACGCGCTGGGACAATTCGTCCTCGCGCCGCTATGTGTCCGAGGACGTGATCGGCTACCAGGACCTGGACAGTTATGGCTCGTGGAACGACGTGCCCGAGTACGGCAACGTCTGGTATCCGACGTCGGTCGCCGTGGGCTGGTCTCCGTACCACTCCGGCCACTGGGCCTGGGTCGGCGCCTACGGCTGGACCTGGATCGATGATTCGCCCTGGGGCTTTGCGCCGTTCCACTATGGTCGCTGGGCCTACATCGGCAACCGCTGGGGCTGGTGCCCGGGTCCGGTCGCGGTGCGCCCGGTCTACGCGCCTGCGCTGGTCGCCTTCATCGGCGGTCGCGGCGGATTCGGCGTCAACATCTCGGTGGGCGGACCCATCGGCTGGTTCCCGCTGGGCTATCGCGACGTCTACATCCCGCCGTATCGCGTCAGCCGCAATTATTTCACGCGAGTAAACGTGACCAACACGGTGATCAACAATACCGTAATCAACAACTATTACGGCAACTATTCACGCGGCAACGTCGATTACACGCGCATCAACTACGCCAACCGCAACATCGCCGGCGCGGTGACCGCGGTGCCGGCGGCGGCGTTCGTCGCTTCGCGTCCGGTTGCCGGCGCGGCCATTGCCGTCAATCGTCAAACCTTCGCCAACGCGCGCGTCTCCGGTTTCGCCGCGATCGCTCCGACCCGCGCCAGCCTTGCGCCGGCCGTCGCGGCACGCGCAGTACCGGCGGCAACCGTGGTCAATCGTCCGATCGTTGCGGCAACCCAGCCGCCGCCGCGAGTTGCCTCGTTCGCGCAACGCCAGGCCGTGCTGGACAAGAATCCGGGCCGGCCGTTGAGTGAACACCAGCTGCGCACCACGGCGGTTGCCACCGGGGCCGTCGCCGGCGGCGCCGCGGAGGCGCACGCCATCGGCGCGCGTCCGAATGTGCGCGTGGTCACCGAGCGTGGCGCGCCGACATTCACGCCCGCCAAGGCTTTGCCGGCGCGCGCGTCGGTAGCACCTGACCAGCCCGCCGCACAGCGTGCTGCAGATGGTTCGGTGCGTCCGAATCCGACGCGTGAGGGATTGCAGCGCGCGGGAGACGGATCGGTACGTCCCGTTGCGCCAGGTACACAGCGCCTGGGCGATGGTTCGGTACGACCGCAGACGGTGAACGAAGCACCGCGGCACCTGGACTCGTCGCGATTTGCCCACCCGCAAGAAACCGGCGTGCGCGACGCACAACCGGCGCGTGCCGTGCCGAACCGTGAAATCCAGCGCACCGTGCCGGCAACCAAGCCAACGTCCAACGAGGATCGCGGCAATGCCAACGGCAACGGGCGTGCGACCACCAATTTCGGCAACCGCACGGTGGCGCCGGCGCAAACGCAGCCTGAATACCGGGCACCGCAGCGCAACGTGCAGGAGTACCATGCTCCGGTCCAGCAACCGCAGCAGGAATACCGCGCACCGCAGCGCAACGTGCAGGAATACCATGCTCCGGTCCAGCAACCGCAGCAGGAATATCGCGCACCGCAACGCAACGTGCAGGAATACCATGCTCCGGTCCAGCAACCGCAGCAGGAATATCGCGCACCGCAACGCAACGTGCAGGAATACCGCGCCCCCCAGGGCAATGCCCAGCCAAATGCGCGCGTGGCGCAACCGGTGCAGCGCGGCGACGCGAAGGAACGCAAGAAGGACGACGACAACAAGGATCATCGCAATTGATCGCGAGCGTCCGTGATCCCGAGAACCGCGCCCGGCAAGTCCGGGCGCGGTTTTTTGCGGCCCGCGAATTTCACCGGCACGGTCAACCGGCTAAACTAGTGCAATGATCTCGATCGTCCTGAATGGAGACTCCCGCACCTGCACTGCAGGGCGCACGCTGCGCGATCTGCTCGACGAGGCCGGCTACGCGCAACGCCGCGTCGCCGTGGAGATCAATCACGAAATCGTGCCGAAGAGCGAGCACGCGCACCGCGAAATCCGCAATGGCGATCGTATCGAAATCGTACATGCGCTGGGTGGAGGTTGAATCATGAATGCGCAACTGAAAACCGCCGCAACGTTCGACGACGCGCTGGTCATCGCCGGAACATCCTACCGCTCGCGCCTGCTCACCGGCACCGGCAAGTACAAGGATCTGGAAGAAACCCGTCGCGCCACCGAGGCAGCGGGGGCGCAAATCGTCACCGTGGCGATCCGGCGCACCAACATTGGCCAGGATCGGAATGCGCCGAACCTGCTCGACGCGCTGCCGCCGCAAAAGTATACAATTTTGCCGAACACGGCCGGCTGCTACAACGCCGACGACGCCGTGCGCACCTGCCGCCTCGCGCGCGAGCTGCTCGACGGGCACAACCTGGTCAAGCTTGAAGTCCTCGGCGACCAGAAGACGCTGTTCCCGGATGTCGTGCAAACGCTCAAGGCCGCCGAAACCCTGGTCGCGGAAAAGTTCGAAGTGATGGTCTACACCAGCGACGATCCGATCCTGGCCAAACGGCTGGAGGAAATCGGCTGCGTCGCGGTGATGCCGCTGGCCGCGCCGATCGGCTCGGGCCTTGGCATCCAGAACCGCTGGAACATCCTCGAAATCGTCGAAAACGCCAAGGTGCCGATCATCGTCGACGCCGGTGTCGGCACCGCATCCGATGCCGCCATGGCCATGGAACTGGGGTGCGACGGCGTACTGATGAACACCGCGATCGCCGGCGCGAAGGATCCGGTGCTGATGGCCGCGGCGATGCGCAAGGCGGTCGAGGCCGGGCGCGAAGCATTCCGCGCCGGACGCATTCCGCGCAAGCGCTACGCGTCCGCATCGAGTCCGATCGATGGACTTATCTAGTGCGATCATCCCTGCTCGCGAGAATCAAACAGCGGCCGTCCTCGGCCGCACTTTCCACCGAGAGCAGCAATTTCCATCGCATGGATGACGTCGAAATCCAGCACCGACACATCCGCAGCTTCGTGCTGCGTCAGGGTCGCTTCACGCCCGCTCAGCAACGCGCGTTCGATGCGCACTGGCAACGCTACGGTCTCGATCCGCAAGCGCCGCTCGATGCCGCCGCCGTGTTTGGCCGGCGCGCGCCGTTGGTGCTGGAAATCGGCTTCGGCAACGGCGAGCAGCTGCTGTGGTCGGCTCAGCGCGAAGCGGACAAGGATTTCATCGGCGTGGAAGTGCACCGTCCCGGCGTCGGCCGCCTGCTCAACGCACTGGCAGCTGCCAATGTGGACAATGTGCGTTTGTATAATTCCGACATCATTACTGTGCTGGACGCTGCGATCGCCCCCGCGGCTCTGAGCGAGGTGCGCATTTACTTCCCCGATCCGTGGCCGAAGAAACGCCAGAACAAGCGTCGCCTGATCCAGCCGGAATTCGTGGCTGGGCTGGCGACGCGCGTGGCTGCCGGCGGACGCTTGCATCTGGCGACCGACTGGGCGGACTATGCCGTGCAGATGCGCGAAGTCCTGGACAACGCAAGCGGCTGGCGCAGCCTGGGCGGCGCGGATGGTTGCGTCGCGCAGCCGCCGTGGCGCACGCAGACGCATTTCGAGAAACGCGGACGCAAGCTCGGCCACGGTGTCTGGGACCTGCTCTATGAACGCTGTTGACTCTCACCGCTGACGCCGCCGAACTACAACAAGCCCCGATGAACGGCCTGACATGAACACTGGACTCGTCCTCAGTCACGACATGATGCTCGTGCTGGGCCTGATCGCGTTCACGGTATTGATGCTGGTGCTGGAATGGATTCGCGCGGATCTGGTCGCGTTGCTGGTCATCGTCGTGATCGGCATCACGCGCCTGATTCCGGTCGAGCGCCTGTTCGACGGTTTTGCCGGCAACGCAGTGATATCCCTGCTCGCGATCATGATCATGGGTGCCGGACTGGACCGCACCGGGGTGCTGAACAAGGCCGCCTCGTTCATCCTGCGCCTGGCCGGCGGCGTCGAGTCGCGCCTGGGATTGCTCATCAATTCGATGGCCGGCGCGCTGTCGTCGATCATCCAGAGCCAGGCACTGGCGACGTTGTTCCTGCCCGTGGCCAGCCGCGTCAGCGCACGCACCGGCGTGCCAATCTCGCGCCTGCTGCTGCCGATGGCATGCTGCATCCTGGCCGGCACCAACATGACGATGATCAGCAATTCACCGCTGATCCTGCTCAATGACCTGATCGCCAGCGCGAATCGCAACCTGCCGCCTGGCGCGCAGACGATCGAACCGTTTTCGCTGTTCGCGATCGCCCCGGTCGGATTGCCGCTGCTGATCGTGGGCCTGGCCTACTTCGCGCTGTTCACGCGCAAGTTGCTGCCGGGCGACGAGGAATCGCAGGGCGTCACGCCCGGCCGCACCGAAACCTATTTTGCCGAGACCTATGGCATCGACGGTGAGGTGTTCGAGCTCACCGTCACCGCCGAAAGCCCGCTGGTCGGGATGAGCATCGCCGAAACCGAGGCGCTGCGCGGCGCACCATTGATGCTGGCGATCAAGAACGGCGACGAAACGCGCCTGGCGCCGCCCGCGGACACCATGATCTGGGTTGGTACCGTGCTCGGCGCGCTCGGCAAGCGCGAGGCGGTGAACGAATTCGCCAACCTGAACCTTTTGCGCGTGCAGTCACGCCTGCGCGTGTTCCGCGACATGTTCAACCCGAACCGCGCCGGCATCGCCGAAGCGGTGGTGCCACCGACCTCGCGCTTCATCAAGCAGGAGGTCGGCGAGCTGCGCCTGCGCAAGCGTTTCGGCATCAGCGTGCTGGCCGTGTACCGTGGCGAGGAAGTGTTCCGCGAAGACGTGCGCAAGACCGCACTGCGCGCCGGCGACACCCTGGTGCTGCACGGTTTCTGGCGCGATCTGGCAATGGCGTCGGAAGAGCGCGACATCGCCGTCATCACCGACTATCCGAAGGATGATCATCGCCCGGCCAAGATCTGGCACGCGGTCGCATTTTTTGCGCTCGCCATGGGCCTGGGCCTGTTCACCGAAATCAAGTTGTCGGTGGCGATGATGACCGGCGCGGTCGGCATGCTGCTGGCCGGCGTGCTCAACATGGACGAGGCTTACCGCGCGATCAACTGGAAAACGATCTTCATCATGGCCTGCCTGATTCCGCTCGGCTGGGCGATGGATTCCACCGGCGCCGCGGCATGGCTGGCGCAGGAACTGATGCGCTACGCGGGCCACCTGCCGATCTGGGCGCTGGAAGCGTGCGTGGCGATCATCACCTTGCTGTTCTCCCAGGTGATTTCGCACGTTGGCGCCGCGGTGATGATGGTGCCGATCGCGATCAACATCGCGCTGGCCTCGGGTGGCAATCCCGCCGCGTTCGCCATTGTGGTAGCCATTTCCACGTCGAATACCTTCATCATTCCCGGCGCGAGCCCGACCATCCTCATCGTCGCCGGACCCGGCGGTTACAGCAGCCGCGATTTCGTGCGCGTCGGCCTGCCGCTGACTATCCTGATGCTGGTGGTGATGCTGGCGGCGGTGAACCTGGTGTTCCGCTGACACGGTACGCCACCGCTACCGGGTTGCGCTAGAATCGTTAGAGGAATCCGCTCCGCACGGATGCGCAACGCATCAATCGGAGGTTCGCCATGATCCGCCTCGCCGTGATTCTGGTTCTTTGCGTTCCCGCCCTCGCTGCTGCAAACACATGCAGCGTATCCGGCACTGCCTATGGCTACCACGGCCAGCCACTGCGCGCCGCCGTGGTGCGCCTGACCGACACGCAAAACCAAAACGCCGCATTTTTCGTCACCGACGCCAGCGCCGGCTTCGCCTTTGCCGATCTCGCGCCCGGTGCGCGCTATCGAGTCGACCTGCTCAGTGCGCCGACTGCGGTCACCGGCTCGCGCCTGCCGACGCGCTCGATCGTCGGCATGTCGCCTGCGTTCACCTGCATGACGGGAAGCACTGCGCACGCCGACGTCCGCGCTCAGGTCTATTGAAGCGGCTCAGGGCAGGCAGACCCGGCCGTCGATGACTTCGACGCGGACCGAACGCAGGGACGCGCCGCGGCACGGACCCCCATGGCAATGGCCTGATTGGAGGCCGAACACCGCGCCGTGCGCGGCGCAGATCAGCGCGCCGTTGTCGATCAGGAACTTGCCGGGTGCCCAATCAAGGCGCCGCCCGGCATGCGGGCATTCGTTGTGAAAGGCCGCAACGGTTTCGCCGGCACGCACGAGAATGAGGTCGAATCCGCCGGTACTGGAGTCCACATGCACGGCGATGGCGCCGCCCTCCGGGATGTCGTCGATGCCGGCTAACGATTTTCTAACGTCCATTGGCGTATCTAGCCCTTCCACGACCCGCATTCGCGGTCATCATTCTGCCACAGGGAGCGACACGGCCATGTTTCACTGGCGCTGGATCAATCGCCCGAAAAATCCGTTGCTGCGCATCGTGCTGGCCGTGCTGGCCATCGTGTTCGTGGCCGGCATCGTCGTGCTCGGATTTTTCGCCCTGCTCGCGTTCGCGTTCATTGGCGTCATTGTCGCCATCGTGCGCGCGCTGACGCGTCCGCATGCGCCAGCCAACGCGGCCTCGCGGGTTGGCGATCCGCGCGTGATCGAAGGCGAGTTCGTGGTCGTGCGCAACGACCCGGCTGCGCTGAAACACTAAAAACCAGCGACGGCCCTATCCGGCATGTGACAAGTGGCGCTGTCGTCCGGCAGCGCCAGTGGTTACAGTGCGCATTCCCCGGTCTATTTGCCGCGTCCGCATGGATCAAGCCAGCGCCACTGCCGATACCCCCGCCTCCGCGCTGTCCTCGCCACGCGTCCTCGTGCCGTTGGCGCTGGTCGGCGTGTACCTGATCTGGGGTTCGACCTACCTTGCCATCCGCATCGGCGTTGCCGACTATCCGCCGTTCCTGATGGCGGCAATTCGTTTTCCGATCGCCGGCGGGTTGATGTACGCGTTCCTGCGCTGGCGCGGCGTGCCCGCACCGACGCGCCGGCAATGGTTCAATTGCCTGGTCACGTCGGTATTCCTGCTCGGCCTCGGCAATGGCCTGGTGTGCTACGCCGAACAGACCGTGCCATCCGGAATCGCAGCCGTCGCGGTCGCCAGCGTCGGCCTGTTCATGGCGATTTTCGCCGGGCTCTACGGCCAATGGCCGAACCGGCTCGAATGGCTCGGACTCATCATCGGCTTCGCCGGTGTCGTGGTGCTCAATCTCGGCAGCGGCATGCGCGCCTCGCCGCTCGGCGCCGCGGCGCTGGTATTGGCAGCTGCCGGCTGGGCCTTCGGTTCCATCTGGAGCCGTCGTCGCGACATGCCGGAACCGGCGATGGGCGCCGCCGCGCAGATGATCTGCGGCGGCATTCCACTGGGTTTGATGGCGCTGGTGGCCGGCGAGCGTTTCACGCATGTGCCGTCTGCGCATGCCACGCTCGCGCTCGCCTACCTGATCGTCGCCGGCTCCATCATCGGCTTTACCGCGTACATCTACCTGTTGCACAACGTGCGCCCGGCGCTGGCCACGAGTTACGCCTACGTCAATCCGCCCGTGGCCGTACTCGTCGGCGTCGCGCTCGGTGGCGAGGCGGTGCACGCGCTGGATATCGTCGGCACGGCGGTCATCCTCGCCGGCGTGGTCGCGATCACACTGGCGAAAGCCAAGCCGCGCTGATCACTGTTCGCGCAACGCCACCGTCACCGGCAGGCGCGCG
Organism: Pseudomonadota bacterium; assembly: GCA_018240765.1. GTDB lineage: Bacteria > Pseudomonadota > Gammaproteobacteria > Xanthomonadales > Rhodanobacteraceae > Rudaea. Next base: position 10,212 of record JAFEFD010000522.1, read on the forward strand.
GCGCGC